>JAPORV010000297.1 GCA_026710055.1 Aestuariivita sp. | reverse complement strand
TCTTATAAACCACTTTTTTAGGCTTGTCTAGAACTAATTTAGCTTATGGGCAGGTGGCGCCACAGTAATTTTTGGTGTGTACGTTTCACAAAATTAAGATGTGTATTATTTTACTTTTGATGACCGATCTTTGGTTTCCTATGAGCAAATATTGTTTTTTCTGCAGTCCGTTGAAAACTGAGTTGGCCGTGTCGTAAAGGACTGATTTTTCGATAAGAGTGGTTTTGAGCTTGACAAAAACTTAAATTCGACGCTCAATCTTGATTATGTTGCCGCGAGTGTGTTGGTGCTCGCCTGTAGAGAGGAACATTCTGGCGTATAGGCTTAGTTGTGCGTGAAGCGATCTTTAAAGAAGCAAGATTTTGATAACATTTCAGTTAAATAGCATCGTAAGCTATGGGCTGTTTTGCTGGGATTCGGGAGAGCGATTAAATCTTTTGGTTTTGCGAATTGTCATTTAATTCGGTGTCGAAACTTGGATGCACAATTCGTAGGTGTAATGTCGATCATAATTAGGGACTTGAATCGAGAAACGATAATTTCGACTGTTTTGATTGTTATCATAATGCAGCCTTTTGCCTTGAGTACCAAAAAATACGATGTGGATTTTTTAATGAAGATGACAAAATGAGTTTTGGAAATAGTGACTGAATGGCGTTTGCCTTTTGACAAATGACGTCGGTTTGTGAGGGGGTGATTTATTGTTGGATCAACCAATTGCGCAGATTAGAGGATTACGAGTTGAGTTTCAAACCAAAGACGGTCCAGTTGTAGGTGTCGAAAATATATCCTTTGATGTGAACCCCGGCGAGACGGTTTGTGTCGTTGGTGAGAGCGGTTCCGGCAAGTCAGTTTCTTCTTTATCATTAATGCGATTAGTTGAATTTGGTGGCGGTAAAATTGTAAGTGGAAGAATCTTGTTTGATCGTCGCAACGGTTTAGAATTTGACATTTCGCAAGCAGAATCAGATATAATGCAGCGAGTTCGCGGTAATGAAATTGGGATGATATTTCAAGAGCCAATGACCGCATTGAATCCTGTTTTCACTGTAGGTCGTCAGTTAACCGAAGGGCTACGGTTACACAAAGGTCTTGGAATTCTGGATGCGGAGAGGTGCGCATTGGACTTGTTAAAGCAGGTTAGAATTCCGGAACCAGAAAGAAGGATAAGGCAATTTCCGCATGAGTTGTCGGGCGGTATGCGTCAACGGGTGATGATCGCGATGGCACTCTCGTGTGAACCACGTCTTTTAATCGCTGACGAACCTACAACTGCACTTGACGTTACCATTCAAGCTGAAATTTTGGCATTAATTGATCGTATCAAGCGTGAAACACAAACTGCGGTGATTTTTATCACCCACGATATGGCGGTCGTTGCCCAAATGGCTGACCACGTTGTTGTTATGTTTCGCGGTAATAAGGTTGAAGAGGGCTCGGTCGAGGAAATTTTTCGGTCTCCTCAACATGAATACACGCAATTACTTCTGGCTGCTGTACCAAAACTTGGCGAGATGGCAGGAAAGAAATTTCCTGAACCGATGAAGTTATTGGGTGCAATAAATCAGGAGATTAGGCCGATACCAGGAACCGAAGATACTCTTTTAACGGTGCGGGGATTAACGACGCGTTTTTTTGTTCAAGGTGGTTTTTTTCGACGGACCGTTGCGAATGTTCATGCGGTTGAAGATATTTCATTTGATATAAATAAAGGTCAAACATTGAGTCTGGTTGGTGAGTCAGGTAGTGGAAAGTCGACTGCTGGTCGTTCGATTTTACGCTTAGTGGAACCGTATTCTGGTCGTATTGAATTAAACGGCATGGATATCATGAAGTTATCAAGTGCGCAGCTTAGGCGTGCGCGTCAAGATATGCAAATGATCTTTCAAGATCCTTTTGCTTCATTGAATCCTCAAATGCAATTAATGGACCAGGTGGCTGAACCCTTAAGAAATTATGGGATTTCAACCGGTTCAGAGATACAAGATCGCGTTGCTAGTTTATTTGATCTGGTTCATTTGCCGCGCAGCTTCATGCGTCGTTATCCGCATGAGATGTCAGGTGGTCAACGTCAACGTATTGCGATAGCGCGCGCGCTTGCTCTTAATCCGAAATTGATTATTGCTGATGAGGCGGTGTCGGCACTTGATGTATCGGTTCAAGCTCAGGTGCTTAATTTGATGATGGAGTTGCAGGCTGAACTGGGATTGTCTTACTTATTTATTTCGCATGATATGGCAGTGGTTGAGAGGGTGAGTCATAATGTTGGGGTGATGTATTTAGGTAGGATTGTAGAATTAGGTCCTCGACTAAGTGTTTTTGAGAATCCGCAACATCCCTACACACAAGCTCTAATGAAGGCTGTTCCTATTGCTGACCCAAGTAAACGTAGAACAGAAGATGAACTGAATTTTCGGCAAATTTCATCACCCATTCATAACTTAAATTATAAACCAGAGCCTTCCGAATATCGTGAGATTGAACAGGGTCATTTTATTCTTACTAGCGATAGTGGATATCATGTTTAAACAGGTGTTGGGAAAATTCTTGGGTAATGTAAGAGATCAATAATTGATCAATGATTGTTAGGGTAGAAAGTATATTATTGAAAAAAGTTATGCGATACTTGAACCAAAATATAGGAAAATTTGACACAGTAAATTTAAATTTGGTAAAGTTTTTTAGTCAGTTTTGGTTGTAATTTATGGCGTTGACAGTATTTTTTAGGACTGTAGACCTGTAATTTCAGACGTCCTGACCTCGGAACTAACGGCAATAAAGTGTAAAGCAAAAATATTTAATAATATTAATTTTTTAAAGACTTTAAATAGCAACATATGGGAAAATAAAATTCACGATTTATTATGATGCTTAATTTGAAGGTTAAAATTTTTTGAAGTTAAATATCTCATTGATTTTACATAATAAATTAGGGAATTATATATATTTTACACTATAGGCACGTTGAAAGTTACTTGAAAAAACATTTGCACTGCTGTGTTAAGGAATTTGCTAAACTACATAACCACCACAACTAGCAGAAACTGTAAAAAATAGTGGTTTATGAAATCAAAACCGAAATCCTGAAATTGGTAATTTTGTACCTTTCATTTTTAACGAGCATGCGGATGGAATAAGATGTATATAATTCCCATAAATTATACTAAATCTTTTAAAGCTTTCTCGATTGGCGTCACTTATATTGCAAATATTTTGCTTAGGGTTAAAGACATCTAAATTTAAGAAAGTATTATCGAAATGGTGAATTTCGGGCGATTACTGTAGGAGAAAAAAATGCCAATAAAGAACCGATTTTCAGACTTACAAAATGAAATTGCTGCATGGCGGCAAGATATTCACGAAAATCCCGAGATTTTATATGAGACCTACAGAACGAGTGCTTTAGTAGAAGAAAAACTTAAAGAGTTTGGCTGTGACACCGTGGTTACCGGTCTTGGCCGTACTGGTGTCGTTGGTGTGATTAAGGGACGTAGTAGCCATTCGGGTAAAGTTGTTGGTTTGCGTGCTGATATGGATGCGTTACCGATACAAGAAATGACGGGTCTGGATTATGCTTCGAAAATTCCGGGTGCAATGCATGCCTGTGGTCACGATGGGCATACTGCCATGTTACTTGGTGCTGCAAAGTATTTGGCTGAAACTCGCCACTTTGACGGCACAGCTGTTGTGATATTTCAACCTGCTGAGGAAGGCGGTGCTGGTGGTAAAGAAATGTGTGACGATGGATTGATGGAACGCTTTGGTATTCAGGAAGTTTATGGCATGCATAACTGGCCGACAAAGCCAGTTGGGACATTTTCAATCCGCTCAGGTACATTTTTTGCTGCAGCGGATCAATTTGATATTCTGTTCGAAGGTAAAGGCGGACATGCTGCAAAACCTCAGAATACTGTAGATACGACGGTTATGGCGTCACATGCAGTTTTGGCCTTACAAACGATTGTTAGCCGTAACGCTGACCCTGTTGATCAGATTGTTGTTTCAGTGACATCTTTTGAGACATCATCAAAGGCATTTAATGTCATTCCGCAATCGGTTCAGATCAAAGGAACTGTACGTACAATGTCAGTAGAAATGCGTGATCTTGCCGAGAAACGTCTCCATGAGATATGTAACGGCCTCGCGGAGACTTGCGGTGGTACTGTTAAGATTTCGTATCAGCGCGGTTATCCGGTAATGGCAAATACATCGGAACAGACAGAGTTTGCAGCAGAGGTTGCCCGGAAAGTGTCGGGGCAGTGTGATGATGCTCCACTAGTCATGGGGGGTGAGGATTTTGCTTATATGCTTGAAGAGCGACCTGGGGCATATATTCTGATAGGGAACGGTAGTACTGAAATGGTGCATCATCCTGAGTATAATTTCAACGATGAGGCTATTCCTGCGGGATGTTCCTGGTGGGCGGAGGTTGTGGAGAGCCGCATGCCGTTAACCAATTGAATTCTTGTAACGTATAATCAGACATAAAGAGCAAGAAAAGGGACGCATCTTGGCCTAGTCAGTCAATCATTTAAAAATTGTTTCTTCCTTAACAGGCGGAGTTCGTGTGCCTACTCGCTATAGTGAAAATATTGGCATTTTGAAGTGAAATATTGCAATGAAATCAGATTTAAGACAACGAATTTCCTATAGATTTTAAATTTATTTTGCAAAAAAATCAACTTATACCAATTCAAGGATAAAATTATTAGGCTTATACACATTACTTGACAAAGATGAAATCGTGCTGGTCAAACAACCGCAATGTGATGAGGTCTTGGCAAAGATCAATAGGGTGATTGTGCAACTGAGGCATCAGGCAGTCGGTTACCAGGTGGATGGCATTCTCAAGGCGCGCGGGGACAGTTTCGTGGTGGAGACGGATGTGGAGTATCCCA
>JAPORV010000154.1 GCA_026710055.1 Aestuariivita sp. | reverse complement strand
AGTGCCGAGGCGCAGACCCGAGCTTCTGTCACCTTCTACAATGATGGGGACATGGGTTCCACGGCCAATGCCGCTTTCCTGGTTGAGGCATTTGTAGCTGGGACGGCCGCGAACGGTGACTTTGCCTCTATCTATTTTGACGACACCTCCCTTGCTGATAACTCCGTAGGGATAGCTAATGCCGTAGGCGTAAACCTTGATATCACAGTAAACGGCACTGTCACAGTTCAGAATATTGTTGACGCGCTCAATGGTTTCCGTCGCGGTGGAAATCAGATATTCCTTGCAAGCATCCCTTCAAGTTCCAGCGGTTCCACAAGTTTCACTTGGACATCGGCAAATGGAGGCACAGGGCAAGACGCGGCATTTGCGGGCGGCAGCGACACTTCCTCCACCGCCCCCGCCGCCCCCACCAGCCTCACTGCCACGGCGGGCGACAAGCAGGTGACGCTGAGCTGGGCCGACCCGTCCAACAGCGACATTGACAAGTACCAGGTACGTCAGGGCACGGGCACGACTGTCAGCTGGGGGAGTTGGACGGACATCGGTTCCAGCAGTGCGACCACCACCACCCACACGGTAACCGGCCTGACCAACGGCACGCAGTACAGCTTTCAGATTCGTGCGGTAGACGGCTCCACGAACGGTACCGCATCATCCACCGTGACTGCGATGCCTGTTGCCGCCACACCGGCCCCGGCTGCTCCGACGGGCCTGAGTGCCGTGCCGGGAGTGGGCAGTGCGACGCTGTACTGGACCAATCCTGGTAACAGTGCCATCGACGGGTACGAGTTCCGCTCCGGGACGGGCACGACCGTCGCCTGGGGGAGCTGGACGGCCATCGCCTCCAGCGGTGCCGCCACGACCACCCACATGGTGACCGGTCTAACCAACGGCACCCAGCACAGCTTCCAGATCCGTGCCCTGGACGGCATGGTGCGCAGTGCGGCGTCGAACACCGCCACCGCCACCCCGAAGGCCACCGCTGATGCCACGGTGGGGTTCACCTTGAGTAACTTTGCTTCTGGCGAAGGCGATAGTGCCGCCGTGGTTGTGAGTCTCTCCGCGGCGGTGTCCGTCGAGGTGGAGGTCTATGTCACAGCCACCGACGGCAGTGCCACCAAGGGCGAGGACTACCCGGCGGGGAATGTGGATGGGCCTGACGGCACCATGGGTCTTTACCGTGTGACCATCCCGGCGGGCGACACCAGTGCCACACTGTCCATTGCTACGACGGACGACAGCGATTTCGAGGATGGTGAAGCCTTCAATCTGGCCATTGTTGATGTCGTCAGCACTGCCGTCATCAGTAGCGGGCTGTTGGAGAGTTCTGTGACCATACTGGACAACGATCTCCCCGTCACCTTCTCGAGCAGAAGCGTGACTATTGCTGAGCCTGACGGTGCCGGTACCTATACCGTGCGGTTGGGTGCCGAGCCCACGGCCAATGTGACGGTGGCACTGGCACCGCAGATTAACGGCACGGTCACGGTCGCCCCCGCCATGCTGACGTTCACCGACGGCACCTGGAGCACGCCGCAGGAGGTGACGGTGACCGCCGTCAACAACGATTTAGACGATTTTCGCGGGATCCGGCAAGTTAATGTCGTGCACACGGTGACCTCAACCGACAACCGATTCACGCTCAGTGGCAGTGACAGTTGGGTCAATGTGACGGTTACCGATGAAGACCCCACCACCGTGACCCTGGCGGGTGCCGCGGGCGATGTCGCCGAGGGTGGCACCAAGACCTTCACCGTGAGCATCGGCCGCAGCCTCATTGACGGCGAGATCCTGCCCGTGCCGCTGACCTTCGGCGGCACTGCCACCCGGGGCACCGACTACACCACCGCCTGTCCGACCCCCCTGCCCAGGGGCGTGACCTGCAACGACCTGGACGCCGCTACTACCCCGACCGTCACCTTCACCGGACCACCAGCATTGACCTTCACGGAATCAGCCACCAGTGTCACACTGACCTTGAGTGCCACCCCTGACAGCGATACGGAGGCCGGCGGCGAGACTGTGGACATTGGCCTGGGGACGCTGGATGTGAACTCTGGCACTGGCCTTCCCGGCGGTGCCAGCGGCACCGACAGTCTGGCCACCTTCAGCATCACCGAACCGGCGACACCCACGGTGTCCCTGACGGTGTCGTCGAGCGGTGCGATCACCGAGGGTGCCAGTGCCCTGACCATCACTGCCACGCGCAGCGAGGCCAATGCGAGCGGCGCGGCCCTGGAATTCCCCCTCCGCGTCAAGACGGCGGGCACCACTGCGCAGGCGAACGACTACACGGCACTGGCCAGCCTCATCAGCATCGCCAACAATGCGAGCAGCGGCACCACCACCTTCGCCGTCACCGACGACAGTGACGATGAGTCGCCGGAGACGGTCATTGTCGAGCTGCACACGCCGCCGACTGGCACGGCACTGGGCAGCCCCGCCGAGCAGACCATCACCATCACTGACAACGATGCCACGACCGTGACGCTGGCGGGTGCCACCGGCAATGTCGTGGAGGGAGGGACGAAGACCTTCACCGTGACCCTGGGCCGGGCCCTGGTCGCCGATGAGATCCTGCCTGTGCCGCTGACTTTTGGCGGTTCGGCGACCCGCAACACCGACTACACCACGGCCTGTCCGAATTCCCTGCCCGATGGCGTGACCTGCAACGACCTGAACACGGCCGCCACGCCGACGGTCACCTTCACCGGCCCATCCGCCGAGGCCGTCACTCTGACCCTGAGCACCCTCGGCGACAGCATGCCCGAGGTGGGCGGCGAGGGGGTGGACATCGGTCTGGGGACGCTGGATGTCAACTCTGGCACGGCACTGGGCGGCGGTGCGGCCGGCACCGATAATCTGGGTACCTTCTTTATCACCGACCCGGCGACAGTGCTGACGGGCAATCTCAGTTTACCCGCCGAGACCGTGGGTAATCACCGCCGACTGCCGTTAAGCAGTGACCGCGCCGTGTCGTTCACCACTGGCGCTAACGACCCGGGCTATACCCTGCGGCGCGTAGACGCGCGCTTCACCGAAACGGCCGCCGCCCTCAATACGGCCCTGACCGTCAGCGTCCATGCGAACAACAACAGCAACCGGCCCGGCATGTCTCTCGGCACCCTGACCAAGCCCGCCTTTGCCACTTCCACCTCGACGCTGACTGCGCCGTTCGGATCGGCGGCTGGCATCGAGCTGGCGGCCAATACCACCTATTGGCTGCTGTTCGACATGAGCACGGCGGTCGCCGACGCACGGTTGGAATCGACGGGCAGCAATGACGAGGATGCCGGCGGCGCAGCCGGCTGGGGCATCGGGAATGGTGTCATCTCCCGCACACCTGGCAATGGTGCTTGGGGAACTTGGATCGCCACCCCTCGGATCGCTGTGTACGGCGACATCAAGTCACCGCCACCGGCTTTTACCTTCACCCCGGGTTCGCTGACCGTGGCCGAGGGGGCCAGTGGCAGCTACACGGTGGCCCTGGCCACCGAGCCGACGGGCCCTGTCACGGTGACGGTGGCCACCAGCGGCAACAGTGCGGTGACGGTGGACACCGACTCCGTCATGGCCGGCAACCAGAACACCCTGAGCTTCTCCACCACCGACTGGGATACTGCGCAGACGGTAGCGGTCACTGTGGCCGACAACAACACCGTGGGTGCCAACGCCGAGGCTACCCTCGGCCACAGTGCCAGCGGGGGTGGTTATAATGCGGCCACCGGCAACGTTACCGTCACCGTCACCGATGATGACCTGGCGGCGGTGTCCCTGTCGGTGTCCGCCGCCACGCTGACTGAAGGGGCGACTGCGCTGACGCTGACCGCCACCCGCAGTGCGGTCAACAACTCCGGTGCTGCGCTTACCATCCCGCTTCAGGTCAAGGCGGCGGACACCACTGCTGCGAACAGCGACTACACGCTGGGGGCCATGTCCATCAGCATTGCCAACAATGCGATGAGCGGCACCACCACCCTGGCGGCGACCGAGGATGACGTTGACGAGTCTCGGGAGACGGTGACCATTGAGCTGGGCACGTTGCCTGCCGGCAATGAAGCTGGCGACCCGGCGGAGGTGGCGATCGCCCTCATAGACAATGATGCCACCAGCGTGACCCTGGCGCGCACGGGTTCGGGTGATGTCGCCGAGGGCAACACGGAGACGCTGACGGTGACGTTGGGCCGCGACCTCATCGCCAATGAGACGGTGACGGTGCCGCTGACGGTATCCGGCACTGGCGTCACTGCCGGGGACTACACGCTGGTGCTGAGCACCGGTACGGACCTGAACAACGGGGTGATGCTCAACACCACCACGCCCTACAGTGCGGCGCAGCCCGCGGTGGTGTTCACGGGGTCTGACACGGGCACACAGCAGGTGGCCACATTGACGCTGACGGCGGTGTCCGATGGGGTGAGCGAGGGGGACGAGATGCTCTCGGTGGGATTTGGTTCGGTGGTGAGCAACCTCGACCAGGCGGACACCTCAACTATGGGGGCGGGCGGCACCATGACTGCCGGGGCGCCGGTCACCCTTACCCTCGTTGCGCCGGACACCACAGCGCCGACGGCGACCCTCACCGATGTGCCGGAGAAGATCAACAGCACCACGGCGTTCACGGCCACGGTCACCTTCGACGAGGCGGTGAACGGCTTCATCGCCGGCGACATCACGGTGACCGGCGGCACCAAGGGTGCGTTCACGGGCAGCGACGGGGACACGGAGTATACCCTGGTCATCACGCCCTCGGGCAACGCCAATGTGGTGGTCACGGTGACGGCGAACTCGGCCACTGACGGCAGCAGCAACACGGGTCCGGCGGCGGCGGTCGATGAGACGGCGGTCTGGGACAACACGGCGCCGACGCTGGCGATCACCGGCGTGCCGGAGAAGATCAATGACCGGACGCCGCTGACCGCTACGGTCACCTTCAGCGAGGCGGTGACTGGCTTCATTACCGATGACATTACGGTGT
>JAPORV010000298.1 GCA_026710055.1 Aestuariivita sp. | reverse complement strand
ATTTCTCAACAAGTTTGATATGATGATGAAAAATATTCATATTCGTCTTTTGGCAGTCGCTAAAAAAAACTCTATTTTTCTCAAATTTCAAGAATTTATCATGCATAAAAGTATATTTTTCAACGTATTGACTTAACCGAAATATGTGGGTGCCTTTTCTTTAATTTAGCAAAGATTAGCTGATTCAATGGAAATCATGTAAGATATTAAGGAATTGTACCAAATATCGGAAGTCTTCGCCAGAGCAAACGCATCAGAAAAGTACATGTTTTCAAATTTTTACCAGTGAATTTAGGGTTTTATAACAGACACTAATTACAATTGATGATGCAATGGTAGTTCTTGATAACGAGAACACATAGGATATTCTCCGTTTGGTTGGTGTGGGAGAAGAAAGCCTTTCTAACAGTGTCTTTGCCACCACGAAAAGATGCTCATTATGGCTTTTTGTCAATTTACTTACGGCGTTATTTGTGTCTTTAGTTATTGCATAATTTGAAGATGAGACGTCAAGAATTGTTGCGTTAACAGTTTGAATTTTTATTGTGGCATGAATGGGCGGTAATGCTGGAATGCAGTTATCGACGGTGACCGTTTGTACGTTGGTAACAAAAGATTTAACGCGGTCGAACATGTCGTGAATTACAAGGCAGGAGATAATGTCCAGCTTTTTTAATGGTATGCTTTTTGCTTTATTGATAGGACTAGTTGGCTGGGTTTTGTTTGCATGGCCAACGCTTGACGTTGTTATCGCGATTGTCATAGTTATTAACATGGTACTTGTGGGGCTTGCAAGTGCTAGTATTCCTGTCATTCTTGAAAGACTAGGAATTGACCCTGCACTGGCCTCGGGTACATTTGTAACAACGGTCACGGATGTTGGTGGCTTTTTGACCTTCTTGGGTTTAGCTTCGTTCGTGTTGATTTGAGTATAATTTCTCTTCATAAGGCAAACTGCCGTAAGGCTGCGTTAATTCGGCGTCAATCAGTTGATGTAATGGTTAATTCCAAAGCGACTGATTTGCTTTGTCAGTTTCTGTCAGAATATCACGGTATTCCGTTGAGTGGGTATATTCCAATTCAGGATGAAATTAACCCAGTGCCGGCGATGGAGGAGGTGGTGACAAACAGGGTTGTGGGCGTGCCAGTCGTGATAGGAAGAAATCAGGCATTGAAATTTGCTTACTGGACCCCTCAATCTTCAATGAAAGAAGGGACCTTCGGCGTTATGATTCCTGTCGATGAAATGTATTTTGAGCCAGAAATTGTCATCTTGCCTTTGCTGGCGTTCGACTCACAAGGAATACGTTTGGGTTATGGTGGTGGCTATTATGATCGCACCTTACAACTATTGCGCAAGAAAAGAAAAACACTGGCGATTGGTTTCGCATATGCAGCACAAGAGGTAGATCTACTACCATCAGAATCGATGGATCAGAGGCTTGATGTCGTTGTAACAGAACGTGAAATTAGAGAGTTTCTCGTGCCGGTCTAGTAGTGCAGCTCGAGGGCATGACCATTGTCATGATACTGGAATCGATGATAGCGTTATGATGAGGCAAAAGTTTTCCGAAATTTGCCGTTCATTCAATTTTATTTTAAAGCTTTTATTTCCCGTGATTTTTGCTGCAAATTATGTAGCAAGTTTCTGGTCGTTCGAGCATTTAATATAGGGATAACAGAAATGCGAATTTTGTTTCTTGGCGATGTAATGGGAAAAGTTGGTCGATTGATGATCGGGCAAGAGTTGTCAAAATTGAAACGGGACTGGCAAATAGATTTTACTATCATTAATGGTGAAAATGCAACAAATGGTATGGGGTTATCGCGGGATCACGCTGCTGGTTTCTTTAATGCGGGCGCCGATTGTGTGACTTTGGGTGATCATGCTTTTGATCAGAAAGAAATGCAGCAGGTAATTGAGGATGAGCAACGTATTCTTCGTCCAATAAATTTTGCAAGAACTGCACCCGGCCGGGGATTTAAGGTATTTGAAGTGCGGGATGGTCGAAAGATCCTTGTCGCTCAAGTTCTTGGTCAACTTTTTATGAGGCGCCCTTTTGACAATCCATTCGTAGCTTTAGAACCGGTTTTTGAGGCATACCATTTGGGTGGATTTGTTAACGCAATTGTTGTTGATATGCATTGCGAGGCAACAAGTGAGAAAATGGCAATGGGACATTACTGTGACGGGCGTGCAAGTCTCGTTGTTGGGACTCATACCCATGTTCCAACGGCCGACGCCATGATTTTACCAGGCGGCACGGCCTATTTGACTGATGCAGGCATGTGTGGTGACTATAATTCAATTATCGGCATGCGTATTGAAGAACCGATACAGCGTTTTGTAAATGGGATGTCAAAAGGTCGATTGACGCCTGCGTTGGGTGTAGCTTCTTTGTCGGGTGTGGTGGTCGAAATAAATGATCAAACGGGTCTCGCAATGTCAATTGAAAGGATAAGTATGGGCGGTTGCTTTGATCGTGTTTCGATGAATGGCGCACAATAGATGGTGTTTGTTTTCCAGAAAGAAAATTTTTTGTGACTAGAGCAAATTGTTACGCTGGATTATCGTTCTAATCTGCGTAAACGCATATTTCGCATTATGACTTTTACGCTATTGATTTCAAAAAATCAAATCTATTCAATTGAGTGATTTAGAAAAATCTTACGAGCTTCAAAAATTCATCGATAAATTACTTTATTTTACTGGTATATGGTTGCAGAAAGACACTAAACTCAATCTAAACAAACGGCACGATCATTAAAGTCAAAGCGTGAGGTTGGAACGAAAGGTGTATTTTGAGCCTGGAGATACAGTTACGGCAATTGGAGCGCTGGTCGTAGTATTGGGTATGTTTGTCCTGTTTTTACGTGAGAGTTACCCAACCGAGGTCGTCGCTCTCTTTGGAGTTGCTATTCTTCTAATCTTAGGGATCTTGCCTTTTAAGGAGGGGTTAGCTGCATTGTCGAACCCGGCTCCGTGGACAATTGCAGCAATGTTTATAATTATGGGGGCACTTGTGCGTACCGGCGCTTTAAGTGCTGTTACCGGGTTGGTGCGAGAGCAGGCAGGAATTAATACAAAATTGGTGACGGTCGGTCTTTTTGCATTCGTTATTTTTTCATCTGCCATTGTTTCAAATACGCCAGTAGTTACGGTGATGATCCCAGTTTTTGTTCAACTAGCCCATTCACTTAATATTTCGGTAAGCAGATTACTGATTCCTTTGAGTTATGCTGCGATTCTTGGTGGTACAATGACGTTAATAGGTACTTCGACTAATTTATTGGTCGATGGGGTGGCACGGGCTCAGGGATTGACTGGTTTTTCGATTTTTGAAGTTACACCGCTAGCAATTCTCCTCGTTATTTGGGGCATGATCTATCTTAGTATATTTGGTCGGTATTTATTACCGGATCGAAATAGTCTCGCAAATTTATTTAGTAACAGATCAAAAATGAGGTTTTTTACAGAAGTTGTTATTCCACCAGATAGTGGTCTGATTGGAAGCGATATTATGCAAGTAGATTTATTTAAACGGCAAGGTGTTCGAATTGTTGATGTCGTCAGAGGCGATGTTTCGCTTCGTCGGGACTTGAAAGCGGTAACATTGCAAATGGGTGATCGCATTATTCTTAGAACCGAAATGTCGGAACTTCTTAGTTTACAAAAGGATAAAGCTCTTAAGCGGGTCGATCAGGTCTCTTCGGTGGAGACAACAACTGTTGAGGTATTGATAACGCCGGATTGTAAAATGATTGGGCGCACTCTTGGATCATTGAGGCTACGGCGACGGTTTGGAATTTACGTGTTAGCCGCGCATCGTAGAAATCAGAATTTTGGACGGCAACTTGATGATCTCGTTGTGAAAGTAGGGGATACTTTACTTCTTGAAGGTGCGTTGTTAGATATCCAAAGACTTGCTGTCGAAATGGATATGGTTGATGTGTCTCATCCATCCGAACGGGAATACAGACGAAGCCATGCTCCTATTGCGGTTGCAGCATTGCTTGGGATTGTGGTCCTAGCCGCTTTAGGTATAGCACCTATTTTCTTTTTTGCCATTCTTGCGGTCACTTTGGTTTTGGTTTCGCGGTGTATTGATGCAGACGAAGCCTTCACTTTTATTGATGGTCGTTTATTGGTTTTGATTTTCTCAATGTTGGCAATTGGTGTTGCTCTAGAATCTTCTGGTGCCGTGCAGTTAATCGTCGAGGTTATTTCGCCCAGTTTAGCTTTATTACCACCTTTTCTGGTTATTTGGTCAGTTTACTTGCTTACGAGTGTGCTCACGGAGTTAGTGTCGAACAATGCAGTGGCTGTCGTTGTGACCCCAATTGCGATTGGTCTAGCGCAGGCACTTGGATTTGATCCGAGGCCTTTTGTTGTGGCTGTGATGGTCGCAGCGTCTGCATCATTTGCGACGCCTATTGGATATCAAACCAATATGCTTGTTTACGGGCCAGGTGGGTATCGGTTTAGTGATTTTTTGAGAATAGGAATCCCTTTGAATTTAAGCGTTGGGTTTTTGGCGTCAATGTTGATTCCGTTTTTTTGGCCATTGTAGCGTTACGTCATTATTGACTCGTTTTTTAACAAATTTGTTTGCATTGAAGGTATTCTTATGTTTGAGAATTTACAGTAGTCGTTCCTGCCAGTTGAGTGGTTGAGTTTTCTTAAGCTTAGGAGTAGAAATTATTTCTCTAACAAAACGCTACTCTTTTGGGCTTTGATTGATTAGGGTTATTATTTCTGAATTTATCTTCAAAGTAAATCTGGTTTTTCATTGCCCAAGTTTAATGGTGAGCAAAAAAATTACTATAAAACAATCAATTAAAAACTTTATAGCACTACAAACTTGAAATTTATTTCGATACTCTAGTACATCAATTTTATTATATTGATGGGTAGAGGGACTTGAGTTTAATGCGGGCACCGTCGGTTGTGAACCTCCAGTTGACGGAGTGTTGGGCGGCGTTGCGATGATCCTGCCAGGCACGTACTTCC
>JAPORV010000036.1 GCA_026710055.1 Aestuariivita sp. | reverse complement strand
TCATCAGCATGCTTCTCAATCAGGGCATGTGGCCATCATTGACCCGAACCCTCGCTGGAATGCGGCCCTGCGAGAGCATCTGCGTCTTGAGGCCCTTGCTTGACGCTCAGCGGGTCATGTTGACCCGTCTAAAGAGCGGTTCAAGCAACGCTCCCGTGTTGAGCGGGTGAACGCGGCGTTAAAGGACAGCTATGGGGGTCGTCATCTCCGGGTTCGGGGTGCGGCGAAGGTTGCGTGTCATTTATTTTTCGGTATTTTCGCTCTGACTGTTGATCAGTTACTCAGACTGCGCACCTGACAGCCCCCTTCATTCTGTCTTTGGCGTCGAGGCACATGCCGTCGACGGGTTCTGCTTGTGCGGATGTTCGTATTTTGCACAATATGTTGATGATGTGAACTGGTTTTGTCGAATAAATCGGCTTCAGGGGACTTGTATTCATTGAGCGATTGCTTTAATCTTATCTCACCCTTCCTTCTTCCGCCATCACGTCCAAAATTTTCACCGACTTTTGCAAATGGCTCATTCCAAACCCATAAATTTTGCCAAAACCAAAACTAAATCAGTCTATATATGTTTTTCTATAAACAATAGGGGCTTATTTACTTCACTTCACACAGGACAATTCTCTCTACAGGAGGATGGCGATATGGGTAGTCAACTTGGTATCACCCCCGATTTACCCATTTTCACGCTGATTGAGGTTATTTGGCCAACATGATTTGATCTTTGTCAAGTAATATAGATTAAGCTCCGAACAATATATCATGATAACCTATACCTGACAAATGGTGCCGCAGAAGGGACTTGAACCCCCGACCCATGCATTACGAATGCATTGCTCTACCAACTGAGCTACTGCGGCATTTTCGCATTTGAAAGTCTCATCCACTTTTTGAAGACATTCACATAATATAGTACCTAGGTGTGATACTCCTCGTGATAAAGGACAAAGCTTCCCTCTTTATCGGCTACTGCAATCCACATCTTTATGTTGGTTAGTCTTATGCAGGTTTCATACAGGCAAAAACAAGAATTCTCATTCCCGTCTATGCCTTGATTATCACCATGATTTCCAATTACTGTGTTCAAACTAGGTAGTCAACCGTCTTGAAGGACGGTTTTTTGACAAGATGAATAACCTCTGTCTAGATTCTTTGAAACTACTCTTTCAAGCACGATACGATTGACTCAAGTTTCCTCATTACGGACTCCTCCAATTTCCTCGTTCTTTCCAACGACAGTATCTTCAATATTTCCGACAATAAGTGGCAACATTTCAACACCAGTAGACGTTGACACCTCTGATGCAGGCGGAGCAACCCAGCTCAATGTGTCGAAGCTCCCACATTTTTTACAAATCGGCGTCCAACTAGCATGCACATTCTGACATTCGTCACACACCCACTGGGGACTACCTGGTGCCCCCACAGCCTTTGCAAGCCACCCTTTTACCACATTATCCGGTGCGCCTTCACCACGCTCAATTGCTGCAATTATTGTCAGTAAACGCGCATCAACATGCGAACCAAGATGATCAAGTGCCCGTCGAGCCTGTTGAAAATCTTCTGCAGACAAATACAATTCTGCAACAACCAATCTTGTTTCTAAATGTTCAGGATGACTCTGAGTCAATGTTGCAAATCGCTTTATTCTCGCCTGTGGTGTTTCATCAGGGGCAATTTCTGCAAAAGCTGATGCTAACTCGGGATGGGGTTGTGCATCCCAAGCCTTTTTTAACACTCGAGCTGCTAACTTTAGTTTACCTTTTTTTATATGAAGTCGTGCCGCCATTACCGCAGCAGGAATAAGGTCAGGGGACTTTCTGTTGGCCTCTAAAATCATCTGTTCAGCTTTCGTGGACTGATCATCGTGAATTTGATCACGCACCTCCGATATTGCCAGAATTGCATCTCGACGTTGATGTATCGCCCTCGGCAAAAAACCATATTTGAGTTTTGCATTAAGTGTTTCACGGGCACCACCCCAATCCTGAGATTGGATTTGTAATCGTAATAAAATATCCTGTGTCTGTTCATGCTTTGGGTTGACTTGAAATGCCTCTTTAGCCAACTTGATGGCGGTAACAGTGTCCCCCTCAGAAATTTTCTGTTTCATTAAGCCGCGTATACCTAAAAGCCGTGTTGTATCATTCTTTAAAAGTTCTTTGAAAGATTGTCTTACAGTAACTGTATCACCCGCTATCTCCGCTGCCTGGGCCATTAGCAAATTTGTTAATTCCGGCTTGTCCAGCCATTTGTTTGCTTGAGAAACCTTACTCATGGCCAAGCGGCCCTCACCAGAAAAAAGCGCAATAACCCCTTCGGATAGTGCGTCTTCACCCTTACGTTGCCGATTTCTTGCCGTGAGACGGGTGAGGGCGGTTTCATCACCATTCATGAATTTCCAAACAGCTATACAAAAAGAAATGAGCCTCATGAGCAACCAAGCGATGACAATCAAAAAAACCACTGCAATAGTGGTTTGCAACGGATTGAGCATAAATTCTAAACCAGAAAATGTTACTAGTATTCCACCATCAGACTCCAAAAGATACATTGCGCCAAGTGCGACAGCACAAATGCTGCCAAAAAATAACAAAACCTTTATTGATGACCAAAGCATCTACGTTAACCTCTTACTGCGCCGTGAGTTTATCTAGTAACGCATTCGCCGCCGCTATTGCACTTACCCTTTTTTGTGCTTTCTCAATCCAAGTAGAAAATTTGACTTTTGCCATTTCGGGTAATGTCTGTAACTCCGCTAAAGCAGATGCCAACTCACCAGACTTTAACTTTGACTCTGCGCGAGATAAAATTGCATCGAGACTATTACCTTCTCTAGGCGTAACCGAACGCATATTAACTTGGCGCTTCAAAAAATCCAAAAATCTGTCAGATTCAGATGACTGCCGCGCAGCTTTCAGAGTCTCACGTGCCAACGAAGGGTAGTCTATCTGTAATGCCTGAAGCGTAACAATTCCTTTTGCTTCCTTTGTTATTTCTTTAACGACAGCAATCCCCAGTGCTTCTAGTTCAATAATATAGTCAGAAATATCCTGGCCGCCGGCATCAAGTGCTGCTATTAACCGTGTAACACTAACCTGTGCATTTGCTTTCCTTAGTTGATTGGAAGCCATTTCTTCCCTTTGTGAAGCCTCCGAGAACATTAGTTCTAAGTCTTGTTGTTGTTGCGTTAACGAGGCTCTTAAGTCTGCGAGATCACTATCAATTGATGCAATAGTTTCTGTCGATAATGTGGAGATCTCGACATTATTCGATATATCTTCAACGCGTAACTCAAGAATATGGAGACGATCAGAAAAAGTCTGCACAGCTTTTAGCTGTTCAAAATTTGCTTCGATTTGTGCAGAAATGCCAAGTAAATCAACAGAAGCAAAAAACTCCTCTTGACGACTAGTGATACCCGTCACCGTTTGTTCAAGTTCTGCGAGTTTGTTACTTAATTCAACTTCTAACGCATTTAGACGATATAGTTCCTCTTCGTTACTCGTGGAAAAGATATCATCACTAATGCTAACCGCAAATCCAACAAATCCAGCTAATATGCCTCCAAAGATAATGATAGCGAAATTTGTAAAACCCCCAGTGAGTTTCATCATTCCTTTAGCCATACCCGAAGATTGTAATTTGGGTTTTGACATCACGTCTTTGTCCAAAACTTCTTCCTTCTTCTTAATTGGTATTTCAGAATCATTAACTGTTGATTTACTCAAATCATCCTGTTTGTTTTGAGTCGCATGCTCTGACATTTTTACTTTAATCTACCTGTCCAATAAACTTCTTTGTTCAATTTGGATCTATTTGCCGTGCAATGCTATCTTCAACTTCATTGAGCAATATATATTTTGGTTGTCAAAAATAAAATACTATTGATTCATTGGAAAATTATTACCGTCATTTGAATAACGATTAATCTTTATGAGGAATTTATCCCTGATTGTAATCCTAAGCAGCATTATTGAAAATAACGTTCTCTTAAGAACTAAAGCCTGTAGACATCTGCTCTTGAACGTTTGTGGATTTCTGTGAAATTCTCTCTCAGAGTCGCTCGAAAAAGAGGTAATGTGAGACAATTGAGAGCAGAACAATGAACACGGATCAACCCGTTTTGACGGATGACATGTGGGAGCAGATTGAGCCGCTTCTGTCGAGAAAGGCGACGGGTTTCGGGAGGACGGCCGACAATCGGTTGTTTCTTGAGGCCGTACTCTGGCGGTTTCGCCGGTGGGTGCAGAAGGATCTTTTTGAGCGTATGTTCAGCATCTTATCGGATGGTTTCGATGTATCGGTCGATAGGATCATCATACAAGCTCCTGCAAAGGCTTTTAGGTTCGAAAAAGGAGATCAAACGAAGGTATCGGCCTTTCAAAGGATGGTTTGACGCGCCAGATCGTGGCGTTGACCGATACGGTTGGGGAACTGGTCCGTTTTGCTGTTCTACCGAGCCAGAGCCACGATCTCATGGCAATACCCGACCTTCTCCGGGACCTTTCATGTGAGAGGTTGATCGATGACGAGGCCTTTGACTCGGACGCTTTGCTTGATACGTTAGCTGAACCCGGAGTGGGGGCGGTAATTCCTCCGAAGACAAACCGAAGCGTTCCGCGCAACTTTGACCGCGACGCTGACCGCGACCGACACTGGATAGAGAATATTTTGCCAAAATCAAGAAGTTCGGTGCCATAGCGATACGGTACGATAAGACCGCGTCAAGCTTCGTGGCGAGCATTCATCTGGTTGCAAGGGTCATCGCCGCACGATAGATGTCAACCGGCCTTAGCATATCATTCTTATTATATTGATGGATATAGGGATTTGAGTTTGATGCGGGCACCGTCGGTTGTGAACCGCCAGTTGACGGAGTGTTGGGCGGCGTTGCGGTGATCCTGCCAGGCACGTACTTCCCGAACCATTGTCGCCCGGTCAGGAATGCGTCGCGCAAGGCATTGCCGCGTGAGCACATTGATCTCAATTTCAGCGATGTTCAGCCAGG
>JAPORV010000359.1 GCA_026710055.1 Aestuariivita sp. | reverse complement strand
AAAAACGGGCATGACGGGATGAAAGATGTTTATCCGGAAGAGCTTCATGACAAAACTGAGACGAGCGACCTATTACAATCCCATCAGGTAACATTAATGTGGGTGTAGGTAGTGATATAAACTGGTGTGTTTTGTGATCGGACAACATCCAAATTTTTTCAGCAATCTGAGAAGAATCACCTGTTAAACCCTTTTCTTTACTAGTGTCGGTTTTGTTTTTCTTATTTATTACAAAAAACAATATTAACAGCAAGATTGCTATGAGAATGAGTAAAAACTGGTTGTTCTCTGATATGTCTGCCTCAGAAGATGGCATATTGCCAAGAGTGTCCGCTCTATCAGAAGATGGCACATTATCAGAAATTTCCCCTTCTGCAGAGGGCGGCACATTATCAGGAGCTACCTCTTCTTCGGGTATTGGGTTTTGAGGAGATTCGATAGCAGGCACTCCCACCGCATCAAAAGCAAGATTTACAGAGTTTCTAGCTTCAGAGTCATATAAAGCCTCCGCTCTTGTAGCTAATCGCCTCCGTGCTTCTCTAAAGTCGGTGCGTGGTGAAAACACTTTTTGACCTTCAAAAAATATGTTGATAGCTTTTTCTATCCCAATGCCAGGCACCTGCACGGAAGTTTTTTGTTGGGGATGTTGCCCTCCTTCGGCTAACAGATAAAACACTAAGTTGATAATACCGGAATTGATATGCACCCCGCACCAATCATTTCCGTGTCTTGAGCATACTGGATCATTAAGATGCCTTGCCTCAGGGTAAAAATCAGGCTGATCACCTCTTATTGGGTTTGACATATCTCTCATATTTGACACAGAATAATCGGTAGCCGAAGATTGACTATCATAACCATTGTTTTTCAACCAAAACTTCGCAGTTACACCAAAAATATCTGCCAAAGATTCATTCAAAGCACCAGGCTCTCTTCGGTATATTAATCTACTGCCATAGTCTATGACACCGTGCATCAATTCGTGTCCGACGACTGTTAAATCATCGGTATAATTCGGGTGAAAAGCAAAGCGCGCCGAACCATATCCAGCATTAATGTCACATCTTTGCCCATAGATCTGAGCAAGTATCGGATGACCTCTTTTGTCAAAGCTATCGTAGCCATGCTGAGTTTCTAAATATCTGTAAATTTTCCCGAATGAGTCATACAAGTTGTCAACCTCAGGTATTGAGGTAGGCGGCTGCCCTTCGCATCGTCGTAGATATTGCCGAGATTGTGAATTGGTTTCGCTGGTATTTTCGCATATCTGGAAGTCAAGGAATCTTAACGGAAAAGGCGTGCAATTATTAGGTGTTTCAAAAATTGCTCGGCTTAATGCACGATGAATTAATGGCAAAGTTTCTAGCATTGAACCAGTGTTAGCATCGGCATATATTCGTAACATTGCGACCTCATTTCCATATTCAAACTGCAAATCACTCTTATATGCTAGATGTCCAGATTTATAATCTTTTAACCAGATAACCAATCCATAATGCTCTAGCACTTCTATTGAGTCTAGCTTTATGTCGGGATAACCGGTCTTTAATGCCTGTTTGATTGCAGTTTCTTCTGTCAGATTAACTGCCATATCCATACCCTCTATAGGCTGGGCATATCCCCAAATGTGATCGGCATTACCATCCTGATTTGTTGAAAGTATCAAATCATTAAACTCAACTTGAATATCCTGATAGAAATGTTGGAAACGGTATAACTTATCTCCTTTCGCAAGTCGTTCATCCTGACTAACCTTAAATGCTTCTTGATTGCTAAAGTTTAATTTTTGCCTTGCAAACTGATTAAGATATTCAGTCGCCTCAGATGTGTCCGATATATTTTTGTCTTCTTGAGAAATGTCTATGCTTGTTGCCGGGAAGCTCTGGTGATGAGATATCGGCATCTCTTTCTCGGATACCTTAGGCTTTGCAATTATTTGTGTACTTAAAATCAAAAATATAGAAATTAAGAAAAAATATAGAAAAGCCTTTGATTGTTTCTTATTTGGGGTCCAGTTTTGAGACAAACCAGTAGACGCTGACTCGTTAGTTAGTTCGGCAGTTTTACTGTGCTGGGTTGCGGTGTTGTGCAGTAACTATTGATCTTTCTTCCTGCTTTTAAGACGATCTCTGAGATTGATACAGGAAATTATATATTCATTGATGGCCTTTCCTGCAGAGGCTATAGCGATTACATACCCCACTATCAGGAATGCAAGGTTATCAAAATATAAACCAAGTAAGGCAATAAACAAGCCGATACCTCCAATTAATAGCACCGCCAATAAATCAACTAAGCTATTGCTTTCTCTTGTTACTTTCTGCTGGCGGTGCGTTGCGTTCAAGTATGTATCACTCACTCCGTATCTCCGTAATTAATGTCCAAACGATTAGCTGATTATACCACACGCTTTGTAGTGGACTGTCAGAAAAGTGGTATTCCCCTCCTTTGGAGGGGTGTCAGGCGAAGCCTGACGGGGTGGTTTTTTGCGCACTCATCATGTCACGCCGATTGATTTTGATATGTGTAGTGTTCCTAACGACCACAGTATTAAGATTTTGCATAAAGTTACGCCACTTGACCTACTGGCTCAAGTGGCAGGTTTACTCGGCGATAATCGGCGGTTCTATTTTTCAACAAACCCATATCATCCATTAATGCGTAATACTAGGATATCTGCTTAACTCTGCACCATTCTTAGCAGAAAGATATAATGTTATATTTTCAACTAGATTATCGCCTTCATCAAAAACCTCTACTATCAATTTGTGAGCTAGCTGTATCCCAAGGATGTTTTCTACATGAATAACCATTTCAGGAGGTTCTATTGATTCATAACGGGCATGATTGTTCTCATCTAACCACTTTGCCATTGCCTCCTCCCATGTGATTTCTGGTTCAAGAACCACATCGTCCCCTATGCTTATAGCGTCTGAATTTACCCTCAGTAGTTTGCCCGCCTCATCAACTTCTATCACAACACCTATTTCATCTACCAGAATGCCTTTATGCCTTTGATACGCACGATAATATCTACCTCCACCACTTCGTAAGTCTGGCTCTAAATCAGACAATATTAAGACACTTCCTTCCGCCAATCTTTCTCTCTCTCTGAGCAATTCGGTAACCTTCTCCACTGCCTCATTACCGTTTTCTACGATGATTTCACTATCTGGAATAATCTCTATTGGTCTTTCATCTATGATATCTAATTTGGGTTGCTTATTAGGTTGCCCATTGTCTTGCGCTTCAAGTTTGACTTTAGGCGAAAAATTAAACATATCCTCTCCACGAAATTCTACATTTAGCTTTATCGGTTTACTCTCAGGAGTAACCATCTTCTCGTTGTTCTCTGGTCGATTTTGGTCTTCCGGAAAGGCTAGTTTTGAGCTTCCATCTACAGCAGATTCTCCCTCCAGCTGCTCACTATTTTGTAAATCAAGGCTGCTCCCAGGTGAAAAAGGCGAAATATTGATGTAAGGGATTTCTTTAATTTGTATCTGTTCAACCTCCGGAGCAGGTATATTTTCGTCTGCTGCCAATTCATTCCGATCTTCCGGCAATGTCGATTCTTGGTAATCATAAAAAAAATAAGCTATTAATATCACAAAAGCAGAGAGAGCAATTCCCCATAAGTGCAGTCGTATGGGAGGAACCTGTTCACCATATACGTTGGTTGTCCTTTTAGGTGCAACAAGAGAAGGCAAGACACTATGACCAGTAGGTTTTATCATGATTACGGTGGTGTTGTCTGCTCTATCGCCTGCTCGTTCAACAGCAATATGAGACCTTTGTTCCAAAGCCAGTTGAGTATTGTCAGAGTCTAACAACTCCGACATTTCTCTCTCAGTCGTATGCTCCCAAAAACCATCAGAACATAAAATAAAAGCATCTCCTTCCTTGAGCTTGAATTTCTCATGACTAGGTTTAGGAGTACGCTGCCCCCCAATGCTTTGAGTAAGACGATTCTGATCCGGATGTGTCCCCATTTCCTCTTCGGCAACTTCGCCACTCAGTACTAATAGCTGAACAATGGAATGATCTAGTGTTCTCTTAACAAACTTAGACGAATGAAATCTATAGCATCTACTATCTCCAACATGCGCCACTTCGGCATCTTCGCCGTTAATCCACAATATAACGCCGGTAGTGCGCGGAGAATTTTCTGGGCTGTAAGATGTACCTAAGAAGTCTTGCGAATTCAATTCTTGATGGGCATTATGAATAATACTCACTAAGTCATTATTAGCTTTATCCGAATACCAAAGTTTTGCCTGCTCAACTAATTTGCCTGCAGCAATTCCCCCATCTTTGTGACCACCCATCCCGTCTGCGACAACTGCAAGTACCCCTTTTTCACCAGTTATCAATAATTCTCTGTCTTGATTTTCTGCCCGTTTACCAATGAAACTATACGACGCAGTTTCCCATTGATCCAATTGGCGCGGGAGTGGGGCTAGCGAGAGAGTGAGTTGCTTGGATTCTATTTGCGTGATTGACATAATGCGTCTTTGTAGTTATCAGTAGATATTATATTCTATTTGGCGTTAGCTCATTTTAGTATCCATACTCAGCGAGAGTTTTATGCCTTTGAAAAAATGGTATTCCCCTCCTTTGGAGGGGTGTCAGGCGTAGCCTGACGGGGTGGTTTTTTGTTTACCCACCATTTAGGACAAGCCTTAGCTTGTCCGACCCACATACTCATGCTAAGGTTCTGCACAATGCCATGCCGATTGACCTACTGGTTCAATCGGTGGTTTTATTTTCAACAGCCCAAGTTTTATGTCTTTGCATAACACCTCTCTACCTCTAACAACTCCTTATTCATTATGCGCACGGTTTAAGTTTTGATGGTTTTTTGAGACAACCGATATTATTCTGAACAATGCAATGGCGCATACAATCCTAAGAAAATCTGAAGTTATCAGCAAATTTAAAATAACATTCATATCTTCGTAGGAAGTTATTCTCTCAGATGTCATTATGTTTGTAGCTGAAAAACTTGAAGCATTACCTAGTATCCATGTTGTCCACCATATAGGAAAAACATACGGGACTTTTTCTTTTTCCCAATTCTCTTTGTAAAAAGATGCTTTGTATATTTCCTTTAGTGCTT
>JAPORV010000320.1 GCA_026710055.1 Aestuariivita sp. | reverse complement strand
CTGTCCGGAGCCTCCTTAAGTTAATACCCCCGAAAAATTAAGTTAATGCCATTGCGGGGGGGGGGGGCAAAACGGTTATTTGCTGGCTTGATGACACTTTAAATTCAGGCGACAGCGTAGTTGAGGTTTTTTGCTTGGCGGATCTGGCCACCTGGTAGACAGGAATATGAATAGCGGCACGTTTACCACCATAGATGACGATTCTAGCATGAATCCGACCGGAACTATGGGGTGCGTCGTTAAAAAGATCAGGAACGGCAACAGGTACGACTTCTGCGTGTGTACTAACGAGAGTGTTTTGGTCGCGGCGGGGAAGGTCGCGAGCGAAACGGAATTATACACCATAACGGCTTTGAAGTGGCGCACCGATTCCGATTCCACTGACTACTGCGAAGATTTACCCTGCAGCAGGCCTAGCTGATCAAGCACAGCGCACACCGCAATACACAAGGCGAGGCTATGGCCGCCCTTTTTTCATTTGACCCACGAGAAGCGCAATGCTGAGGGGGCTTAGGCTTTCCTGAAGGTTGAAAGGCAGGTACTTAGTGTCTGTTAAAAAACCTTTATTTTTCTTAAATTTCAAGAGTTTACTATGATAAAAGTATATTTTTCAATGTGTTGACTTAACCAAAATATGTGGACGCCTTTTCTTCAATTTAGCGAAGGTTGGCTGATTTAACGGAATTCATGTAAGATATTATGAAATTGTACCAAATATCGGAAATCTTCGCCGGAACAAACGCATCAGAAAAGTACATGTTTTCAAAATTTTATCAGTAAATTTAGGGTTTTTTAACAGACACTACTTAGCCAATGTGAAATTAGGACCATGCCTGCTGATAGTCGGGACCTCGCGAAGTTGGCTGCGCCGACCGGTCAGGCGGGGTAATCCGAATGGGAAGTGGCACGGGAAGATCATGGCCGAGGACGATGGCCTCGCCTTGGCTCAGTGACGGGATGAAGGCGGCGGCAGACCTGTCCAGATCACTGCAGGCCCGCTCGATGGTCTCACGGTCCCGCTCGTTCGTTAGCCGATGGACAAACAATGTTCCAAGTTGACTCAGCACGCCCTGCGGCACGTCGCGAGGTCGCTGTGTTGCGAGAACAGCCGTCAGCCCGTACTTGCGACCCTCCTTCGCGATGAAGCCGAAGGCGTCGAGCGAAACGTTGTTGAACTCGTCCCCGACAGATCGACCCATGAACTGATGCGCCTCATCAAGGAAGCAGATGACTGGTTTTGCCCGGAATTGGTTGGCGCGAGCTAGGCCGAGGAGGTATTCGCCGATGGTGTTCAGAAGCAACTCGCGGGTGTTGTGATTGAAACTCACGTTCTTGAACGAGATCAGGCATATACGTTTCTGGGGGTCTTTCAGAAAATTTTTGATTGAGTTGCAGATGTCTTCGCCTTTATCCCCAAAAAGACATTTCAGTTCAGCCGATTCCAGCATTCCACGCACTCGGACAATTAACGTGTTGCAGTAGTTTAGGGTGTTGTCAGCTTTCTCGCCGAAGACATCAGGTCGTTTGTTGTCGCTGGGCCAGATACACTCATTGATGATTTGGTCAACGAAACGATTAACATCGAAGTTACAAACCTCCGAAGCCAAAGCGTGAGAGTAGTGTGTTGTAGCTTGATTGAACTCCGAAATTGACTGTCCGGTCTTTTTAATCGTGCCGTCTGCTTCAATTAGGACAGCGCCGAAATCGTCACTAAAATATTTTCGCCCACATTTCTCGTCTTTTGACTCTATTGCTGGATCATTGCGCAAAGCAAGCGAAAGCCTAAGACTTCGTATTGCCTCCCGCATCGTGGGCCCTTGGCTCTGACCTGTAGGCCGTAGTAGCGTAAAAAGTGAAAGCTCGGTCATATTTTTTGACGGAAATCGAACAAGAACCTGGTCGTCCTCGGTTCGCGTAAATGCATACTCGACCGCATCTGGCACTTTCCCTGAAAACTCACCTGTCGGATCAAAGACAATTGCCTTGCCACCCGATAGCGCGACTTCGGAGATGAGTTTTGCCAAGGTCCAACTCTTTCCTCCGCCGGTTGCACCGAAGATTCCGCAATGGCGCCCGAACAGCTTTTCCGGCGGCAAGGCAATGTCGGCGTCCTCGATACTGGAAATTCGGCCAAGTGACACGGTAATAGGAGACACGCCCTTTTGCACATTAACCTCTCCCAAGAGAGCCGTCTGGATCGAGCACGAAAGAGCCGGTCCATTTGCTTCGAAAATGCCATCGCCGATCCTCGGTGACACAAGCACACCTCTGACCACCGTCTGAGTTGTCTTTTGAATCGTTGCGAGCAATTGAACCCTACCAACCGGCTCCACGTTCGGCTCGCGCTCAATCTGCCGTTCCAGCGCGGGACGGTTTCGATCTGGGATACTCACTTCAACAATGCGCCCGAGGATGACTGCTTGGTCACAGTCGATAAAGACAAAGTCGCCTACCGTGCCACGCGCAATACCACGCCGTCCAGCGGCTGCAAGTGCTTGCGGCAGGTTGAGTTCGATCGCAGACGCGCCGACTTTGGTCACCGTCCCAAGACGTTTCTCTCCGTCAATCAGCGCCGAGCGTTCATCCGTTGCCATGGTCCGACTCCCGGATGCGCTCAAGGCGTGCCTCAAGCCGTTGTCGATCTGTTGCACCCATGAACTCGGGTAAAGCTAATGCTAAGTCGCTGAAGCGGCCATTGAGGATGGTGATGCGGCTGTCCCCCTCACGCACTAGGCGGAGCATTCGTTTCTGGTAATCTTTAAGTTGGTCATTCGTCTTGTCGATTTCATGTATTTTTCCGATGTCCTCAAGTTCAGATATTGGCACGAAGCATGGGTCGCAAAGAACCAATCGGATTGAGAGATTCGACTCCAATGCTGACCAGATTGGCGCACTGATATGATCGTCAGCAAAACCAAACCCGCTGATAATAAGCGTCGTGTCAGGTTCTCGAAGTGCTGCTTGCCACGCCGCGAACATGTCCAGGTAGGGTGGAGCAAACGCCTCTTGATACTTTGACGAACGTGGATAGATCAGCACGGGCTCGTGGGTATTGTCATATTCCAGTCGGCGGATCACGACGCCATCCGATTTGCGTCGCCGCCAGTCCATAGAGCCATGCAGTTTGTAGAGGTGAAAAATTCCTTCAACGTATTGGGCCCGTGTCTCATTATCAGACCGTCGGACAATATCCTGGTGAAAGTGGTCGCGGTTGAACCGCTGGACTGCCGAATGGGAAAAGCCATCAATAAGAGCAAGGTTACGGGCGACAGCGGCTTCTTCGATGCATCGGTCGTAGTTCGTAGTGAAGAGCTTCACCCTGGATTTTTCGGCGTTGCGGCGCGCGAGGCGGCGCAGAAATTCTTTGTGTGATGTGAGATCCGTGGTCTCCGAAACGAAATTCACGCGGGTAAGGATTGCCCGCTCCGCCTTTTGCACAAAGCGTTCCAGATCAATTTTTAAATTCTGTTCTGTTTCGTGTTCCTGTCCGTCAACAGCGCCTCGGGCAGATTTAAGCTCAACGGCCATCTTGCAAAGACTGAGCAGTTCTTCAATGTCCTTATTTTTGTTGGTTCCCCGTATACTAGTAACGACCTGATCGAATTCAGTTTCGCCAACTGTCTCTCGGGATTTATCCCACAGATCATCCATACCAGGTGCTTGGTATCCTACGTCGTTCTTCGCCGCGAGGGATGCGCCTGATCCGAGCAACGCCATAAGGTTGGTGGCGTTGACTGCGGACATAAGGCGTCTTTCAACCTGTTCCTGCGCTCCATGAAGAGTTCTGCCATCTTCCTCAACATCATCATCCCATGCCAGCCAGGTTCCGTCCGGCTGATAGAGCCTTAAATTTTTTGCTTCTGCGTTACGGCAGTTCCAGTAGCTCATGTTGCATCCCCGCCAGCGAAATCATCAACAAGATCAAGTTTAAATGTTTTACAACAAAAATTGATATTCAGTCGATCAAAATATACCTAGAGATAACGACGCAAAACTTGAAGTTTTGCTTTGCTATGTGACTCGATAAAAGGTGGCAATTCATCAGGATGGCAGTTGAATGTCATGGTTTTCTCTCATTCCCATTATCCGAGGCATAGCATTATATTCTATACTATCTAACTTCCATCCTCTGGCTTTTGGCGTTCTTCTACCCCACTGCTTGAAGAAAAAAGCAACATTGAAACGTTCACAAGCTAATCGTAATTCCATTGCCCATGCTATATCGGTTAAATCGACTTCGTCGATTCCTCTCAAAAGTGGTTCAAAGGAAATGAACCGAATTTCAGATTCAACGCTACGAAGGTGTTGAATACGTCCGATATGCGATCGGTTCTCAACTGATACGCTAAGCCAGATATGTGATGGAACATCACATGGCGGTAGCGATTCTTCATATAGTTGCGCATCAATGATGATCGTTTCGTCAGTACTTGGAAGATATGCCATACTACACTATACATGACAGTAAATACATTGTCGATATACCACAGTCAGCAATTCCTGCTAACTTAGGTGAATAGTAACGAGTGTCATTCGAACTCTAAGT
Source organism: Aestuariivita sp. (assembly GCA_026710055.1). Taxonomy (GTDB): domain Bacteria; phylum Pseudomonadota; class Alphaproteobacteria; order Rhodobacterales; family Rhodobacteraceae; genus JAPORY01. Next base: position 571 of record JAPORV010000320.1, on the reverse strand, counting down.
CTCTGAGAAAACTAGAAAAAAATGTTCCAAAGATAACATTAAAGTCTCAACTTTGGTGTAGCAATTTTAAGAAAAATTATTTTTTTAAATTGTGCAACTATATGAAAATAAAAGAAAAAATATTCTAGCGGGAATTGCTATACCACAGTCATTTCCGTTAACTTTTTTTCATGATGCCCTGCGGGTGATTTTTGCTTCAAAAAAATATCCACCTACCCAGCAGGCATGACAACCCTCGGATTGAACAACCCGGTGAAAAAAATGGGGCTTATATACTTAAATAAAAAAACACTATAAGTGGTGTAAATAATCAGAAATTGGCTGATTACTTTCTATATTTGGTAGTTTGTTTACTTAAGTATATAATCTCTCCAAAAAAATGACACTGAAGGATGGAAAGGCGAGTGTGAGCACGGGGTGGACGTCAGGGACCACCTGAAAGCTGTGACGTTCACTCAGGTTTCATCAGGTTCCCTGATAAGGCATGAGCATCATCCCGCCCATTGTCAATCCGACCCTGTCGGAAGAGGCTGCGCATCGCCTCCCATAAATAAAGATTGCGCTTCTGATG
>JAPORV010000339.1 GCA_026710055.1 Aestuariivita sp. | reverse complement strand
ACGATCGCTCCTCAGTATCCAGCGTGACATGATAAAACTTTCGTCCATTCGGGTTCATCATTATGCCTCATATGTTATCACCTCATCCGTCGTCGATGTTCCGACCTCAGAAACGGCCCTGCTCAAACCAATCGGGATGGGGTATTGTTCTCAATGAGACGACTTTATATCATTCACTACAAATAAGACAATAATTTTCCAGCTTCTAACATCAATTCAATGATGTTGATATACTAGTTCAATAATTTAAAAAAAACGCTCATACACTATCTGCTAAGAGTATTTCCCTGTTGGGATGTAGAAAATCGTTATTGATTGATGGTGCACGGACGCGTATCAACCGTTTTCTAAACCGTATGGTTTTTACTTAAATATTTCATTTGCAGGGTTTATTGCATTACAGTATTTTTGTGACAGACCCTCGTGAGAGACGCGCCCCATAAAGGTTGCTGGCAGTTACTTTTTTGTATGATTGTATTCGGTACGTTTACTCGATTTGTGAAGTTTTAAGCAAGTTTTCAAACCAAGGTTGACAAGTGTCTTTAAAGATTAACGAAAGGTAACTACTCGCCCCCTTTGTTAGAGGGATTTCATCGTGTTCTTTAGAAAAAAGGATGATTGACCCGTGTGACAGGTCATCAAGCATGATTAAGGACATCACAACGCGATATCAATCCTAAAACAGCAAGAAAAATTCGACCAAGTATTGCCAGATTCTTCGTCAAGTACTATCAAACTTTGCAAAATAGGATGCAGTAGAAAAATCAAGCTAATCAAGGGCGAGTAGTTACAAATAAAGTTTGATAACTTTTGCAAAAATATCCATGGACATGAATTCCTTTCAGCAATCAATACATTTAGGTATACCAGTTTTATTTTTGATGCAAAAAGTTTCACAATAGCGAATCTCAGAAATGTTAAGTCTGTCATTGAATATCTCAGGTAATGATGTCCAACCACACGAGAAGCTCGAGGGTGGGAGAAAGTTCGTCATGTCAACAGACTTTACGCCAGCTGGCGATCAACCAAGTGCGATTGCCGAATTAACCCAAGGTTTACAAAACGGCGAGCAAAATCAAGTTTTGCTTGGAGCTACCGGTACCGGCAAGACTTACACAATGGCAAAAGTCATTGATGAAACTCAGCGTCCGGCGATTATTTTAGCACCAAATAAAACGCTTGCTGCGCAATTGTTTGGTGAATTCAAGAGTTTCTTTCCCGAAAATTCAGTAGAATACTTTGTGAGCTATTATGATTATTATCAGCCAGAGGCATATGTACCAAGATCAGATACATATATTGAAAAAGAAAGCCAGATTAACGAACAAATTGATCGTATGCGTCATTCCGCAACGCGAGCACTCCTAGAACGTGACGATGTAATCATTGTTGCATCAGTTTCCTGCATCTATGGTATTGGTTCAGTAGAGACATACAGCGCAATGACGCAAGATTTAAGTTTAAGCAACAGTTATGACCAAAGAGATGTCATTACCAATCTCGTCACACAACAATATCGCCGCAACGATCATGCATTTCAACGAGGTACTTTTCGTGTCAGAGGGGATAGTCTTGAAATCTTCCCGGCCCATCTAGAAGATCGTGCGTGGAAGTTATCTTTCTTCGGGGAAGAGCTTGAGAAAATCATTGAATTTGATCCTTTAACAGGCGAAAAAACTGGTGAACTGGAACGAATCCGGGTCTATGCCAATAGCCATTATGTCACACCACGCCCCACCCTCAATCAAGCCATAATTGCTATTAAGAATGAATTGCAGCAGCAATTAGCGCAACTTGTTAAACACAATCAACTCTTGGAAGCACAACGCCTTGAGCAAAGAACAAATTTCGATTTGGAAATGCTGGAAGCTACTGGAAGTTGCAAAGGTATTGAGAATTACTCGCGGTATTTAACCGGTCGAGCGCCCGGAGAACCGCCGCCGACGCTTTTTGAGTTCATTCCGGATCATGCCATCGTATTCGCGGACGAGTCTCATGTTTCTGTGCCACAAATTAACGGCATGTACAAAGGAGACTACAGACGTAAATCTACGCTTGCCGAACATGGTTTCCGTTTACCTTCTTGCATGGATAATCGTCCGCTCAAATTTGAAGAATGGGACGCTATGCGCCCTCAATCAATTTTTGTTTCGGCCACACCCGGGTTTTGGGAACTTGATCAAACGGAAGGAGTATTCACTGAACAAGTTATCCGCCCTACCGGTTTACTAGATCCATCTGTAGAGGTTCGACCCGTTGAAATGCAAGTTGATGATCTGCTTAATGAAGTAAGACATGTCGCCAAGAATGGTTACCGAACACTTGTCACGACATTAACCAAACGAATGGCTGAAGACCTGACAGAGTATCTCCATGAGCAAGGCATTAGAGTGCGATATATGCATTCCGATATTGATACGATCGAACGTATTGAAATTCTAAGGGATTTACGGCTTGGGGCTTTTGATGTTCTTGTTGGTATCAACTTACTACGGGAAGGTTTAGATATTCCAGAATGCGGGCTAGTTGCTATTCTTGATGCCGACAAAGAGGGTTTTTTAAGATCAGAAACATCTCTCATTCAAACAATTGGACGAGCGGCACGCAACGTGGATGGTCGGGTTATAATGTACGCCGATCGAATTACAGGATCTATGCAAAGAGCGCTTTCTGAGACTGATCGAAGACGAGAAAAACAACTCAACTATAACACTGAGAATAAAATAACACCTGCCACAATCAAAAAAAATGTCGAAGATATTCTCTCGGGTCTCTACCAAGGTGATGTCGATATGAATCGGGTCACTGCAAAAATTGATCCAAAATTACAAGGTTCAAACTTACAGGCGGTCCTAACTGGTTTACGTGCGGATATGCGAAATGCGGCTGAAAATCTTGAATTTGAAGAAGCCGCTAGATTGAGAGACGAAATCAAACGTCTTGAAACTGTTGACCTTACTCTTTCAGATGACCCTCTGGCGCGACAGTCCGAGATTGAATCGAGACATCAAAGCACACAAAATTCACAAACACGTTCCAAAGGGAGACGTTCACAACAACGCAAAAAGCATTATAAAAAATCTTAACTGCCACACCCACCCTCTTCGTTAGGGATATTTTTTAGGGCTTATATACTTGAATCTGCATTCTACTACATATAGAAAGTGATAGTAAAATTTCTGGATATAGAGCACTACTTATAGTGTTTGTAGATTTAAGTATATAAGCTCCTATTTTTTTGTTAGCTTTAAGTGTTCCGATAGTATGACCATTAGAGGTATACAATAAATTTATACGTATCTGATATCGCCTAACTTAACGAGACCAATTTCTGTTTTTCTTCATTTCATGAAGAATGCTAATCGATATGACGCATAATGATATATGAAAACGATCTGAACTCGCCCGATATTCACGGATAACTAGGCGTTGCCGCACTTGTATAACACAGCAAAACGCCATGTATCAACGGACGAAATATACCACACAATTTAGGGTTGAACAGCAAAATCAAATAAGTCATTTTGCTAAAATTAAGGCATTCATAACAAACGAATGGTACCAAGTCCTGTATTTAATACATAGACAAATCATATAAACAAGAAAGCAAGGAGTGCAAAATTGAATAACGCATATAATATGTCTATGAGAAAATTTCTCAAGCAGGTGGGTGTAACGTCACAGCAGGCAATTGAAACTGCTCTACGAAACAAAGGTAAATCTGGCAAAAGTTATGTGATAACGGCCAACATCAAAATCGAAGAGCTTTCACTTGAACACCAAGTATCTGGCACCATTAGAGAAAACGAGTAAGTTTTGGATCTGTCTCGAGATAGCGTCCTAGCTGCATTAAAGTCAGTGAATGATCCCATCACGGGTGACAATATCGTTACAGCAGGTCGCGTCCGTGCCTTGAATATTGAAGAAGGTCGCGTCAAATTCGTAATGGAAATTGATGCTAATTTAGCAAAAACCTATGAATCTGTTCGTACCAACGCAGAGACAAAAATCAAAGCACTATCTGGAGTTGAACATGTATCAATCATGATGACAGCGCACACAGAAAAAGCGCCACCAAACTTAAAACCTCAGGCACGTACTCCGCAAAAAAAGCCAGAAAAAGTACCAGGAGTTGACCATATTCTTGCCATTGCATCAGGCAAAGGCGGTGTTGGAAAGTCCACAATAGCAGCGAATCTTGCTTGTGCTCTAGAACAAGCGGGGCGACGCGTAGGATTGTTAGATGCAGATGTCTATGGCCCGTCTCAACCACGTATGCTCGGTATTTCTGGCCGCCCATCAAGCCCGGATGGTAAAATAATTCTTCCAATGCGCAATCACGGCATAACGATGATGTCTATCGGGCTAATGACACCCGAGGGACAAGCTGTCATTTGGCGCGGACCAATGTTGATGGGCGCGTTGCAGCAAATGTTAATGCAGGTACAATGGGGAGCCCTTGATGTACTTATCGTAGACCTGCCGCCTGGTACTGGCGATGTTCAGATGACTCTTGCACAAAAAGCTGTTGTTGATGGAGCTATAATTGTTTCCACGCCGCAAGATGTTGCACTCATTGATGCACGCAAAGGTGTCGATATGTTTAATCAACTTAAAGTTCCTATTTTAGGGTTAATTGAAAATATGTCGACACATATTTGCTCAAATTGTGGGCATGAAGAACATATCTTTGGTCATGGTGGTGTTGTGCAAGAAGCCGCAAAGTTAGGCGTTCCGTTACTCGCCGAAATCCCATTACATTTAGATATTCGAAAGTCGGGTGATGGCGGAGCACCCGCTGTTATTACATATCCAGATAGTATGGAAACTGCTGTCTTCAAGCAAGTTGCGCAGACTTTAGTTAAGTTAAATGTGGCATAATACCTCAGTCAGTCAAATAACTGCATTACTATTTCAGCCATTCGCGCTAACTTTTTTTCATGATGCCGTGCGGATGATTTTTGCATCAAAAAAATATCCACGTACCCAGCAGGCATGACAACCCTCGGATTGAACAACCCGATGAAAAAAATGACACTGAAGGATGGAAAGGCGAGTGTGAGCACGGGGTGGACGTCAGGGACCACCTGAAAGCTGTGACGTTAACTCAGGTTTCATCAAGTTCCCTGATCAGGCATGAGCATCATCCCGCCCATTGTCAATCCGATCCTGTCGG
>JAPORV010000072.1 GCA_026710055.1 Aestuariivita sp. | reverse complement strand
GGCGGCAGACATTGCGCCACGATGCCAAAGGGGCGGCCAAAGTCATTGATGCGTTGCGCCATCTCTTACGCAAGGAAAAAGGGGAAACCTGCATCCGTCGAGAACTGGGGTATTTTCGGAACAACCGCCATCATATGGATGCTGCGAATGCCGCGAACAAAGTTCTGGTCACGACCCGGATGAAGCGCTCTGGTCAGAGCTGGGGGCGAGACGGTGGTCAAGGCGTTCTGCGCATCCGAGCCTTATGCAAGTCCAATCGCTTTGATCGGGTTTGGAAGGACTTGGTACCACGCTTCAATCGCCAAGGCGACTGGGCGCCCACATCGCCCGCCAATGACAATAGCGCAATTCGCGTTGCCCTGGCAGCTTAGAGACACAACATATGGTAGAAAAGTTAGCACACCATACAATAATCGCACCCTTTTGGTTAAGTCAACACGTTGAAAAATATACTTTTATACATGGTAAACTCTTGAAATTGGAGAAAAATAGAGGTTTTTTAACAGACGCTATTTATGAGGTAAACTATAGTCTATAGCCTGTTAAACGTTAAATTGTTCTCTTCAGGTAGGGCTGCAACTATGCATTCATGTTTGTGGTGCGCAATGTAGCTGGTTTATGATCAAAGAATTTTTCTAGGAAGCTATAAAACCATAATGCTTGATCTGCATCATATTCGCGCATGAGTTTGTTCTGGGTGCTGATGTCTTGGGATCCAGGCTTGTGATGGTCGTTGCCAGCCATTTGTTGCCAACGACGAAATCCCTCAATAGTTATTTCAGGATGAAATTGAAATCCATATATGTTCTTGCCGATACGAAAGGCTTGGTTCTCATAATCATTGGAGGAAGCGAGAAGAATCGCAGACTTTGGTAAGTCAAAAGTATGATAATGATACTGCGTGACATATAGTGAGTCGGGCATAAAATCAGGGTCTATACCTGTTGATGTAATTTTATAATAACCGAATTCATAAATTGCTGGATTTCTCGGTCCAGTCCATTCATCAAAGTGATGGGCGATCATTTGAGCGCCTTGACAAAGACCAAGTACGGGGATGTTGGCGTTGAGCGCATCGTTAATCCATCGATATTCTTCTTGCAAGAACGGGTGAAGTTCGGTATCAGACGCGTTATATATTCCACCGTAGATTACTGTCCCGACGATATCATCGGTTAATTTTTCAAGTTTTTCACCTGCAAAGGGTTTGCGAATTTCTGGAGTGAAACCTGCATCAATAAGGTAATTCATTACTCTATCGTCGTTTAGTCCATGGCCATGCCTAATCAGAATCACACGATTTCCCATCACTACATTCCTTTGACAATTAACATTTTATTTTCAACTAGGATATAATTTAGATGCTTCATTTCTTATTGATAGGTGAGTCATTCAAAATGAAATGAGTTGAGATAATCTAACGCATCGTAAGATTTTCTCCTTTAGGGTGGAGGATGTCTACTTAACTAAATATTGTATAGACGGGAGAAAACTATGAAGTCGCTCATTCCAGACTGTATTGCACCCCCGTTTGCGCGATATTCGCATGGTGTTGAAATTCGATCAGCTGCACGCCTTGTAAGGACATCGGGTCAACTTGGTTGGGATGTCAATGGAAAAATACCAGTTTCGCCCTTTGAACAAGCGAGGAATTGTTTCAACAATATTCTTGCAATATTGCTTGAGGCGGACATGGATGAGACGCATATTTGTCATGTCTCAAGTTATGTGACTAACCGTGAATATATGGCTGATTACATGAAGGCAAGAGATTTGTTTTTTGCCGAACGGCCAGATGAAAATTTACCGTCGTCCACTTTAGTTATTGTGTCAGGTTTTTCTCGCCCTGAGTTTAAGGTTGAAGTTGAGGTTTGGGCGTGCGCTGATTGAATAAAATATTTGATATTGGCCTATATGGTAACTTCAGGCCAATATGGTGTCACTTCAACCCATTCATCTTTTGAATCAGTAGGCCAAGGGGGCATTGTAACTGCAACGACAGAAAGGTCAGCGCTTTCGTAGGCGCGAAACTGGAAATGTGTTCCAACTGGGATTGTTAAACACAAGTCAGGACATAATTCTGTAATTTCCGAGGAATTATCAGCAGCTTGTCGCCATATTTCACCATGCCCATTCAGAATATACCAGATCTCGTCAACGGTCTTGTGGACGCCAGCTTTTGAGATTTCACCTTTTTTGAGTCTGAAACTAGCGACACTTCCCCCCGATAGTGTCAAAAGCAGACGGACTTCTGATCCATCTGGTGCGATTGTGTCCGCATCTGTGGGGAGCTTTCGAGATGTGAATTTCAAATTTCTTTGATTTTGGTTGCACTTCACTTTATGTTCTTTCACCTTGAGATTGAAATATAGGTTTTGGTCAAAATAACCAGCCATTGTGTTTTACTGCCTTTGATTTACTTTCACCAAATTGAGTCAGTTTTACAGGAAGGGGGCTTTACTGATATAACTTCATGGCTTTAATGACGTTCCTAAGTGTATGTCGATCTCCGATAATGTTGGCCAACATTAGGATAAGTCGAGCGTTTAATGCATGACTATCAGCTTCCGAAAGCTCGGTATGTGCCTCCGGTAATGTGTCGTAGAAATCATCTTGATAGGAACTTAGTTGATCTGGAAAGGTAGCTATTCGAGTTCTCCTTTAATAAAGTCCCTTTGCACAATTTACTGCCGCACTAATGTTTTTGGGAGTGGAGCTTGTTAGCGCTGCACAAATATGTCCATCTGACCGGAATATATACACAATATCTGTACCATATCGTTTAACAACGATTGAGTCCTTCGCCGAATAACAAAGATATTCTGCCTGCTGGTTACTCCCAAGAGACTTTATTTTCTCAATGATGGGTAAAACTGCTTGACCAAAACCAACAGCTGTGAATTGTCCTTGAACATGTTCAATTAACCACGAATTACCCTCCTGTAAGTGGCGCATCAAGTGCGGCTGTTCCAACCGCAATTGGAGCAAGATCTGGTGTTTGCAATTCAAAACCTAAATCGCCTGGATGTTCAGCTTGTTGGTTCCAACCGCAATTGGAGCAAGACCTAGTGTTTGCAAGCTGAGGTTTTCCAATATGCAGGGAACGGAAAGGCGGCCAGAGTTTAGCAGACTGCGGGCAAACGGTCGGTCTGAGGCTAGTTTTAAAGTTTCTGTGCGAAATAGGACTTCGATTGACGATTTTGGAGTGATTCTCCTTTAATAACAGCTGCAGGCTTCCATCTTAAATTATCGATATCTTGAATACCATTATTGCCGCTTCTCGCACCGAAAGGTGATACAACATGGGCTCTATCACCCTCGAAAGTCACGTGCCCGTGGATAAATTTTTCTAATTGTGCACGGCGAAACTTGTAGATGCTAGCCCAGTTCATCCTAATCGGTTTGTCACCATGATTGCTCTGATTCTAAAATTTATGACTTTAGCGTCATTATTATTTTGGTGGTTTGAATTATTGAGTTGAAGATCAATTCTGTAAATATTGTCGGGTTGCATATGTACAAGTACCAAATTTCTTTGATGAAAAGGTGGGTCGAACCCAAAACCAGCGTTCAGGAACCACATTTGATCCAGATAGACTGTCTGTCATCTCCACATCAGCAATCAGGAATTGTTCCTCAAACATCTTTCTAATAAACTCAAGCCCCATGCGCTTTCTTGTAGCCGAATTTGCCCCATCGCAAGCGATGTACTAATCGGCTTCTAATTCGTATGGGTCATTTGCGATGCTTACATTTACCGTAACATTTTCACCGGTACCGTGATGATCAATGACTTTGTGTTTGAATCGCAGGTTAATTTAACTCGGAAATTTGCGCGCGCGATCAATAAGATATTCTTTGACATAGTATTGCTGTAAGTTAATTAATGCTGGAAACTTATGTTTAGCTTCCGGCAGTAAACCAAATGAATACAACTCCTTCTCTCCGTGAGACTAACACCCGACTTTTCAAGTAACGCCTTTTTTATCATTTTCTTACCAACGCCAAGGCGGTCAAAAATCTCTAAATTGCGTTTAGCCCAGCAGATGACGCGCGAACCAATTGATACGATATTATTCTCATCGAGTTATACCAAATGGATACTGTGAAGGGCTAAATCAATCGCCATCGAAAGGCCAATGGGTCCAGCACCAACGATCCCGATGGGATGACGCATACGTCCGTTGGCTAATTTCTGGGGCGGAATATACTGATATAAGGCATATTTATAAGCCATCGGATTTAAGAAATTTTCTGACAGTAAAAATGATTGTAGTTCCAAAGAAAACGAGGGCAATTATCACGATTTCAAAAGTGGCGATATGCATAAAAAATCCGTGAGTCCACACAAAAATACCGACTAATCCTATCCCTATTAATGAGATGATTAGTCGAATGATCAGTTCTTTTTTATTTGCTGTGCACTCTTTATTCATTACGTATATTGAGCATTTATCAATGATTCGTGGCTTATTTGTTAATATTGCAAATCATCAAAATGTTTAAGTTTTTTTGTTGACTATTCCTGTAATGCTCTCCACATTTCCATATCACGTTGCGCGGTCCATATTTTGGGGGTATCAATACCTTGTGCTTCATCATAAGCACGTGTTCATTAAATGGCAAGCAATGCTCGTAAATGGCGTAATCTGCGAATTTTTTATCACAAGTGTCCATGCTTATTTCAACGTGCAGCCTTTGGCGACGACTCGGGCAACTGGCTGATAGGTACTTGTGACAAAGTCACGTGTATTCTTTATCGCCTGTGAAACCAAGGATGATCTAACGAGCGCATCACCCTGTCCTGATGCTATCGCATCTAAATTAAACATGCGAATCGCATTGAGTAGTTCTCCCCAGTCACGGAAATGATCGTCACCACAATAACAGGCAGAATTATACTTAGTGTCTGTTAAAAAACCCCCGTTTTCTGGCGACTGCCAAGAGAAAAATGTGAATATTTTTCATCGCAATATCAAATTTATTGGGGAATTTTACCGCATAATTGCCGATTACCCGACGGCCAGTGGCCTCATCAGGCCGACATTTCCGCTAAAATGACGCAGCAGACAGACTCCGCCTGTCCGGTCAGAAGACTGTTTTTTTTGAATTGATGATTAAGCAGCGCGACGCTGCTGGCGCTTCAGACGCTCTCGCTCCTTCTCACGAATAAAACGTC
>JAPORV010000334.1 GCA_026710055.1 Aestuariivita sp. | reverse complement strand
AACAGGATGTGCGCCCGCTTGCGTCGCTCCTTGGAGCCTGTGCCACCCTCCACCAGATCCTGGAGAGACGATCGCTCCTCAGTATCCAGCGTGACATGATAAAACTTTCGTCCATTCGGATTCATCATAATGCCTCATATGTTATCTCCTCATCCGTCTTCGATGTTGCGACCTCAGAAACGGCCCTGCTCAAACCAATCGGGATGGGGTATTGTTATCAATGAGACGACTCTATATCATTCACTATAAATAAGACAACAGTTTACCGGCTTCTAGCATCAATTCAATAACGATGGTATACTAGTAAATTATAAATTGAATCATTCCGCTCTAGAGAGATATCTTGGAACCTTTGATCTATGCTGATTTCGACTTCTGGTCTCCCGATTTCCAAGCCTAATCACGAAACAGTACCCGCCAAATCCAGCGAATTACTAAAATGGTTATGGAAAGGCTATTTGAAAAAATACATCTGGATGCTTGGAATTGCATTGATCTTCATGATCATTGAAGGTTCAACTCTCGGAGCCATCAGTTATATGATGCAACCAATGTTTGATATTGTGTTTGTGGAAAAAAATACTGATGCCATTGGAATAGTGGCGATAATCATTCTAGTTATTTTTATAATTCGCGCTTTTTCAGGTGTTATTCAGAAAGTTATTCTCACGCGGATAGCACTTCTTACAGCAGCAAATTTGAGATTTGATCTCCTTGATCATTTAATTCGGCAAGATGGCTGGTTTCATCAGTATTATGCTCCAGGCTTTCTCATACAACGAGCACAATCCGACGTGGACTCGGTGAACACAGTCTGGCGAGTTCTCATTACTGGTGCAGGACGTGACACGATATCATTAATCGTTTTGATGGGGGTTGCAATTTCAATAGATTGGAAATGGGCGGCCCTCGCTTGTATCGGAACACCACTCATGCTCATGCCAGCCACTGTAGCGCAAAGATATGTTCGCAAAAAGGCGCGACGTGCACGCGATATTGGCGCAAATCTTGCAACGCGATTAGACGAAGTTTTTCATGGCATCGTACCAATTAAATTAAATAAATTAGAAAATTATCAATCCAATCGATTTCGAAAACTAACGAAAAATTTCGTCAAAGCCGAAACACGTACTGCCATAGGCGCGGCAACCATACCTGGTTTAGTTGATCTTATGGGCGGTATCGGTTTCATGTGCGTCCTTCTTTATGGCGGATCCGAAATAATTTCCGGCGAAAAAACAGTTGGCCAGTTCATGGCATTCTTCACAGCCATTGGTCTAGCTTTTGATCCAATGCGCCGACTTGCTGCTGTATCGGGTGTATGGCAATCAGCGGCAGCCGCCATTGAGCGCATTAAGGAGTTAATTGATACGCCAATCCAGTTGAAATCTCCCGAAAATCCCATACCACCACCACAGGGTATACCGGACATAGTTCTCAAGGATATCCACTTCTCCTATGGAGATACGGATATTTTAACAAATTTTTGCATGCATGCGGAGTCTGGAAAGACAACTGCCCTTGTTGGGGCGTCGGGTTCAGGAAAGTCTACAATCTTTAATCTTCTTACCCGACTTGTAGACCCCAAAAATGGCACTGTCTTAATTGGCGACATTCCCGGTGATCGCATGACACTTGATGACCTGCGTGGGCTTTTTTCAGTCGTATCTCAGGAAGCATTACTTTTTGACGATACGCTACGCGAAAATATCCTATTGGATCGTACAGACATTGACGACACACAACTTATGAATGCACTTGAAGCCGCTCATGTAACGGATTTCCTACCAAGTCTTACCGATGGTTTGGACACAAAAGTTGGTCCTCGTGGTTCCGCTTTATCAGGTGGACAACGTCAACGCGTTATGATTGCCCGCGCCTTATTAAGAAATACCCCTATTTTACTGTTAGATGAAGCAACAAGTGCTTTGGACGCTCAGTCAGAACGGGTAGTCCAAGAAGCACTTGAACGCCTCTCAGGAGGAAGAACCACACTCGTCATTGCCCATCGCCTATCAACGATACGAAATGCAGATAAAATCATTGTAATGGATCGCGGAACAGTCATTGACGAAGGCACTCATGAAGAACTCATTGAACGCGGTGGGATCTATTCTAAACTATACCATTTACAGTTTCACGAAGGAAAAACCATTGTTGATCCAATTGGCGAAGAAGCTGTAACACACCACAAGAAAAGAGAAGATACCCGGCAATTGAGTTGGCTACGTCGACTTCGCCAAAAGTTCAAAGGCTAACGCCGATATTTTTCTAATAACTTTTCAGGACTAACTCCGGCAAAATATAAAACCAGAGCTCGTAAATTTCGAAACCCCTGACAAAACCAGCCAGAACGTTCAAATCTAATGGAACTTGTATAAGCACAATGCGATAATGCGTATAGTTTCACTCCTTCTTGATGGAGTCTACACATTATTTCCACATCTTCCATAAGTACTTGATCAGGAAATCCTCCCACCTTGAGGTAATCTGCCGTACGAATAAGAAGTCCTTGATCACCATAAGGTAGACTAAAAATTCTAGCGCGTAAATTTGCCCATCCGGCTACAAAAGACGACATAACACCACCTTTGGAAAAGCGTATCCTAAAATAAGCAGCACCTTTTTTCCTATTCATATGTTCAATGACTGATGCTGTCCAACCTGACTCTAATGTAGTATCAGCATGAAGAACAAGTAACCAGTGACCCCGGACGACCCCACAACCACGTTTTAGTTGACCACCACGCGATGCAATCCCATTTAACAAGATAGCGCCTGCGTCATCTGCAATTTCTAATGTCTTGTCTGTTGAACCACCGTCGCTAACAATTACTTCGCAAATTAAGCCGATCTGCACACCTTCCAACAATGAATTTAACACCTCACAAAGATAATTCTCAGAATTTAATGTGGGAATAACAATACTCAGTTTTGCAGTCAAAATTATCTCCTATTGCACTGTTTTCAAGACATTATATTTATCTTCAAAAAAAGGACGATCAGAAATGAGCGGACGATGTATTCTAAAGTTAACAGGCTCCGACGTAAAACCCTTCCTCCAAGGTCTCATCACGAATGATATTGCACGATTGAAGAATGGACTAATTTATGCGGCACTCCTCACACCACAAGGAAAATATGTTGCGGACTTCTTTCTTTGTGAAGATGAACACCAAATATACTTGGATGTTGGAGCCGATTTGGCGGATACTTTAATCAAACGGTTAACAATGTATAAACTTCGCTCAGATGTTACAATTACGTATAGCAATTTAAACATCCAACGCGGAACTAAGGCTACTCCATCCGATGCGTTCCACGACCCACGCCACTCTGACTTAGGCTGGCGAAAATATAGCACTGATCCAGAGTCAGATGATGGTACCGATTGGGACGCAATACGCGTCACAAACATCATTCCTGAAACCGGTATCGAATTAACAGAAAATACTTTTATTCTTGAAGCCAGATTCGAAGCACTATTTGGTGTTGACTTCAATAAAGGATGCTATGTTGGTCAGGAAGTAACCGCTAGAATGAAGCATAAGAGCAAATTACGGAAAGGCTTAACGCGCGTTGCCATCGACAAGTCAGTACCCGTTGGGACCGACATTCTTTCAAATGGCAAAAAGGCCGGTACTATCTACACTCAATCACATGGCTTCGGTATCGCTCACTTGTACTTCGACCGATCACGTCAAAACATGCTAGCAGAAGACGCGAAAATAACATGGAAACCTGAAAATAAAGAAACAACACAAGACGGGAACCCGTCTTAAATTTCATATTTTATCACATCATAAATCGACGAATTAGAACACAATTATCTTTTCACTTACCTAATAAGACAAGACCTTCAATATTTGCAAATTTAAACCTGATTTGTTTGCGCCCAGATACTAAGAATAAGCTTATTCGAATAATCCTTGAAGCAAATATCATACATTAGAATTCACTTAATGCAAAAGGCACCCACCAATATGCACGACCCTACTTTTTCCAGTGACGGGCGTTTTTGGCGTGGTAATCTCCACACCCATTCAAATCGATCCGATGGAATACTTGATCCAGAAGAGGTTTGCCTGCGATATCAATCTGAAGGCTATGACTTCATTGCACTCACAGATCACTTTATAGAACTCTATCATTATCCAGTTGTTGATACAACTGAATATCGGGGTGGGGGCTTCACTACAATCCTCGGCGCTGAACTCCATTCAGGTACGATGGATAATGGCGAGCTTTGGCATATTCTCGCAGTTGGATTACCACTAGATTTCGCACCAACAAATACACCTGAATTTCGTCCAATACCTGATCAGGAATCTGGCCCAGAACTTGCACAAAGAGCGCGAAAGGCAGGCGCATTTGTTACCATCGCTCACCCAGAATGGAGTGGACTTACCCTTCATGATGCACAATCATTAGAAGCAGCTCATGCCATCGAAATTTACAATCATAGTTGTCATGTTGAGGCTGATCGTGGACGCGGATTTTGGCATCTTGATAGATTATTAGAAAAAAATCACCGATTGACTATTTGTGCCACTGATGATGCCCATTTCCAATATCCCGATTACTTTGGGGGTTGGACAATGGTCAAATCGATAGAAAATACGCCAGAGGCTTTATTGCAGGCACTTAAATCTGGACATATGTACGCATCAACCGGACCAGAAATTTATATGGTTATTTGGAATGACACCGAGGTAATCGTTGAATGTTCAGCCGTCACAACAATAATTGTTCAAGGCCATAAACACACAACTAAGGTGAAACGCGGTGATACTATGACGCGAGCAACTCTTCCTTTGTCGGGTCTTTCTGATAGTCCATTCCTGCGACTAACTGTCATTAACAAAGCCGGACAACGAGCATGGACAAATCCGGTTTGGAAAATATAATCATCCTTGTCGTTTTGTGTCACGCCACAAAATTTTCAGGCTTATAAGGAATAGTTGACAGAATACAGAGCCACTTGCAACGCCAACCGTGTGGGCTCTGCGGGGCGCTCCTCCCCTTTGCGCGGGCGCCCGCGCTTTGTCTTCTTTTTCTTTTTGACTGACTTTTGTTTCCTCAACGGTGTCTCACGCGCTTCAATCGCCGCCCCCTCGCGTGACAGATGTCCAACAACCGTCTCATCGTACGCCCCTTGAATCAATGCTTTGTGCATCTGCTCAGGGAGGGATGTCTCCGCACACCAGGCAAACGCCCGTGAAAAGG
>JAPORV010000044.1:254-5276 GCA_026710055.1 Aestuariivita sp. | reverse complement strand
TTCATATGAAGAGATGCGACATGTCCATTCTGCTTTTCAAAAAAATGCCCGAAAGTAAGAAAAATTCGCTTAAATGTAGACTTTTTTAAGTACCTCTAAAGAGAAAATTAAACGTTGTGCAAAATTATTACGGGATTTAAATAATGCTAAATGAAAATAAAGGCCGCCACAGTGAAACGCATGTTTGTGTTGAAACAAGGTTTTTAAACTTGTGAACTAGCCCGCGCAGATACGACCCTCAAACAAATCACAAACCCACTGAGTAATTTTGAATGTGTGATGTGATGGGTTGCGTTGTGTTGTGGCTTGTTTTCTCTTTCTCAAAATAAAACCATTCATGGGGTGTCCGGGCGGGGACATACCCGTCACCCCTGCAATAACCAATAACCACCGCGCATACCAAACTCTATACGTTCCTCTATGACTATCAGCCGTTTATTCTCTTGTTCTTGCGTTGACCCGCCCTTTTAACGGTTTTCTTGTTAATTCCACCCGTCCAATTTTCAGTTTTACAATTCAAAGAGGGTTGAAGACAATGAATTTAACTTTTATGACAGCACTTTTTCTGATTTTTCTCGTACTCAAGTTAACAGAAATCATCACTTGGTCCTGGTGGTGGGTTACCGCGCCCATATGGTTGCCCCCAGCGATCATATCACCGATATTTGCACTTATTATTTTTGTCATTAAAAAAGAAACGGATATAAAGAAAATTTGTAAAGGGTTACAAAAATTAACTCGCCGTCAACGCGGCCATGAACCAGATCATTGACCTGTTCGGTGGAGATGAGTAGTGACACTAAACGATGACAGACGTTAGTCGTTTGAATGTTTAGGCAAGCAAATAATCAGATTTGTTGACTTAAATATAAACCCCCAAATGAATGGTTTGAGGATTCACGCTCCATTATTTCAGCGATTAACAGGATCGTTTATCTGAGTGTCGAGACGTACGTCGCTGCTGAACTCCCGCCATCTCTCGCGCAAATTCAGGACACTTAAATAACAGAGAAAACCTCAACAGGTTGAGCTTGATCTGGTAAAGATTCTGGAAACCTAAAGAGGTTTACGAAATCTTATAAGGGTCTGTTTTCTCAAACGGGCTTGGTTCGGGCAGGTCGGATTCTTATAAGTCCTCTTGGGATCCTTTGCGCTGTGTTTTCGCGAGAACAGGTGGCGAATCAGGGTCAATTCCTCCGAACTGCATGACATAAGTCGCGAGCGAAGGAATGGGGCATGTGACCACGCCGGCTGGCGATAACTCAGGATTATCTCGGGGATTAAACTCTTGAAGCAACCCACGGTGGATCATGTGATTGAGGAAACCTGTTGCCGTCATCTCGGGTGGAAGCGAATGAGCTGAGTGGGCATGAAGATCGTCAATGATTTGTTTTACATCTTCGCGTGTCGGTGATGATGTCATCACTTGGTGCATGATATGACCGACCAATGTTCGATGTTCGGATATCATCTCGGATATTCGCCAGCTGTAGGCTTCATTGCGGAAGGCGCGCTCCGTGGTTGACACACGCTCTAAGGACACAGCGGACAACCGGCCGTTAATGTTGGGATGTATGAGTTCCTGGGCAAGGGCGCGCATACCATTATGTAGATGTTGGGGCCAGCAATCGGAACATTCGGCAAGGATTGCCGGCCAGTCGTCTTCGACATCGGTACAGTCCACATCGAACGTCGTGAGCATTGTCTGTACGCACTCGTGCGCTTCGTCCGGTGCCAGTGCGCCCACACTATGCATATAGCCACTGACAGGTCGTGAGACACCATGATTCATCAGCATGTTCAACGAGTTGCCTAATCCCGCATAGACCGGGATGATCGGCAGGCCGTGATTGCCCTGGTGCAGAAGACTGAGCATCTCATCGGATTCAGGTTTGATATTCTGGATTTCGTCTACACACAGCAAAATGGGAGGCTGATGTTTCAAAGCCCTATAGAGCGCAGCCAACTGCCCAAAGGTGGCTTCAGGGGGATGACGTGTGTGGGTATGTTGGATAGAGCCGTTGAGAATATTCAGAATATTCGCGCCCATCCCGGCCTGTTCTTCTGCGATCGTTCGAAAGACGCCATCCATCTCCAAGTGTTGAGCGATCGTCAACACGAGTTCTTTTTCTTTGTTTAGGTCGGTGTGACTGGCACTAACGACATGCGGAGTTGAGGTGCCGAAGTCGCCACGCTGCGCCCGTTTTTCGAGCTCATGTAACAAAGAAGTCTTGCCAGCACCAGGAGCCCCATAAAACAGACGGGTTTCTGAGGTGATACATTCACCTTGATGTAGACTCTCAACGGCGTCGGCGCAGGCCATTTTGATATCATCAATATACAGATCTCGACCCACAAAAAAAAGTGATGTATCACGTTCTTTAAGGCGTGAAAACCGTTTTAAGCTCTCAATATCAGCCATCAGGATACCCTTTCGTCAATTGATGCTATACACTCAACGATATGATATTTTATCATCATTAAAGGCGCTGGGGAAGGCGTTTTGTTTATCCTATGATATGACCTTTGAGTGATCAGCTTCAAACGTACCTTCTGCGAGATGGGGTGTGGTTCTCATATGGTGTGGGAGCACTCTACCACATTCCCAAAACAAGCAAATAGCAGCGGCGAAAAAGGCCAGATAGGGGAAATGCCAATCGATCGGACGACGTTTCGCAAAATCAGGCGAATCTTGCGTGATGAGCAAAATTCGACAAATAATTATCGTATCATATCAATGGTTTACAAAATTCGTCCTACACCATATGAGAACCACACCCGCGAGATGAACAATGGGCATATTGTTCATAAAAAACAGATAAAAATCACCAGAATCCTCTGATCAGCAACAATTTTTGACTGTTTTGGGCTGGAGAAAAGGCTTTATTATCAAGACTTTATGCTAAAATAGCTCTAACAGATTGAGAAATTGAATGCAAGTCGTAGTTTTAATAGGACAGCAATTCCCGCTAACTCGGATGAATAATAACAAGTGTCATTCGAACTCTAAGTCTTTGATAAAAATAGAAAAAATGTTCCAAACATAACATTAAAGTCTCAATTTTGATACAGAAATTTTATGAAAAATAATTTTTTTAAGCTGCGTAAATATATGAAAATAAAAGAAGAAATATTCTAGCGGGAATTATTGTTAATAAGAATGAATTCTCTCTTTCATATTCTAACAGATTGAGAAATTGAGTGCAATCTGACTTTCGTCAAAATTGTTATTGCGGTTTTTGGTTTTTAAGAGATATTTATCCGCAAGGCCTTTACATATTCTGTTATGTCCGATAATCTTACCTTATCGGATATATTGCAAATTACGGCACTAAGTCGAGCTCATCATCACTCACCACTGTCACGGACGTCTCAGAGCATCTTACTTAGGATGAGCCTCAATTGACCTTTCGGGCGCGCTCTGCTGGAGGACTAACCAGATGATGTCCCATCCGGTACCTTGAATGGAGAGTATCCATGTCATTGATTACATCTCGTCAGCATCTCACTTCAATTTGTCAACAAGCCTATGAAACGTGGCCTGATGTGCATGCCATCTTACTCTTCGGCTCACGGGCTAAAGGAACAGCGCGCCCGGACAGTGATTGGGATATTGCGGTTGTCGTGGATGATCCCAAGATGAAGCATGTTATCCAATCCAAGCGCACCCCACCGCCTGCGCCGTTTGATGGTTTCACCAACTTGGATGTTCTCACACTCACACCTGAGATCATCGTGCAGGACCGGTGTGCCTTTGGGCGCATCGCGCAACAAATTGCCCAGGATGGGCAGCCCCTTATTGGAGACTGGAATATGTCACCGAATGACTCACCCGCGCCCGCCCTCATTGATCCAGACGAATGGGGATCGAGCATCACGAAAAGTCTGAATAAAATGAGGATGGCGTTGAATGAAATTGAGACGTATAAACAGGATCATTCTTATAATCATGCAGGGACGCATTGTGGCTTCTTTGTTGACAATTCGCAAATGGCGGCGGAATATCTCGTTAAGACAATATTGCAACGTCGCAAAGTGACCCCCGCTCGGACCCATAATATCGTGCGATTGGCTACGCAGATGCGTACGCAACGTCCTAATGATGTGGCCAAAAGCGACTGGACCGCGCTTGCTGCACGGATTGAATCGCTGAATGGGCATTCGCACCGTGATCATCAAGCAGGCTACGGTGAATTCGAACTCACCCTGGAAGATATCACGTGCTCGGCCACGAGGGTTTCCAAGACCTTTTTGCTATTAGTGGATGAAGTAGAGAGTGCTCTCTATCCTCACGACGTATTGGCCCCAATGGGATTAAGTGCCGCGTGTTTGGGAGATGATCCTTATCAAGCCCTGATGCGCGCAAATGCCGGTGATGTCCTTGCGGTCTGTGCACGGATCGTGAATAAGGCGGGCACCGTACATGACATGGTGGATACTCCAAAGACATTTCGGAAACAACCTATTGAGGCCATCCGATCATTTCTCAGCCTTCTCAGTCCCATAGAAACGATCATCTCTACGCAAATGACCACCCGATTGGCGGCCCTGACATCGAAAGAGACGTGTAGTGGTAGCCATCCTTTTGAAATAGACGTGTCGACGACCAAAACTCCATCCCCTTTTGAGACCTAAAACCTAAAAGTCATTAGGCCATTCCCTATTAAACGGGTTCGTCTGTATAAAGATATATCTGATAGTCTAGTGTCTGTTACCCCCCCCCCTCCCTGGCGACTGCCAAGAACAGGATATGAATATTTTTTATAAGAGGCACTTACAAAACTCTACATTTAAGCGAATTTTTCCCGCTTTCGGGCATTTTGTTGAAAAGCAAAATGGACATATCGCCTTTCTTCATCTATGAAAAAAAGAAACAACGACACATATGAGGAAACAACGACATGTCCTTAGCTTCATTTATATCATATCTCTGGAACCGATTTCAAGGGGAATGATGCCCTGCGTTGAGCACGGAACTCGGCCCCCTGAATGAAAAGCACCAACGCTTTGTCGCCGCCCTTG
>JAPORV010000044.1:0-131 GCA_026710055.1 Aestuariivita sp. | reverse complement strand
ACGCCCACAAAAAGACCGGTATGCTCTGGCACGTTCCTTTATCGCCAAGGTCATCCGAGAGAGGCCCACCACCCGAGATTTGATTGATCGGTTGCCGTGTGACCCTCCCTTGCGTCGTCTCATGTGGATGG
>JAPORV010000182.1 GCA_026710055.1 Aestuariivita sp. | reverse complement strand
CTGCTTTTGTTGGGAATGTGGTAGATTGCTCCCACACCATATGAGAACCACACCCGTCATAAGTGAAAATGCGCCGAATTTGCGTATTTCTCCCGCTAATATATTAGTCCACAAATCTCGCAATTCTTCTGTGTTAACGTTTTCCGCACACTCGCCAAAATAGTTAAGCCAATTGGGGCTCACGTCCTGTTCTGGTTCTTTTGCCTCATCGATATTTGTTGAAGAAAGTTTTTCTACAGCTTTTTGTGCAACATAGTAATTGTTAATAAAGGGTCGAATTACCTGTGCCTTTTGAACCTCACCAATCAACGTGTTAGCATCATCAATGTCAATATTTGGAGCCAGTTGACCCTTTGTAGGATTTCTAATATTTTGAGCATAATCTTCTAGATAGTGTCTGTTAAAAAACCCTAAATTCGCTGGCAAAATGTTGAAAACATGTACTTTTCTGATGCTTTTATTCTGACGAAGATTTCCGATATTTGATATAATTTCTTAATATCACACAAGATTGCCATTGAATCAACCAATCTTCGCTAAATTGAAGAAAAGGCATTCACATATTTCGGTTAAGTCAACACGTTGAAAAATATACTTTTATGCACGGTAAACTCTTGAGATTGGACAAAAATAGGGTATTTTTACAGACACTAGATAAGCTGTTGGAATATCCGATACACTCCCCATCAATCGGTCTAGTGCTATAATCGTTCGTGATTTCGCTTTTGCAGATAAGCCCGTTTCAGATAATTCCGTCTACTGACTGACTGTGTTTGAAAGATGATCTTTACTATGAGGTTTCACGGAATATTCTCCGACGTTATAAATATTAACTCAATCCCAACAAGAAGACGAATTAAAATTAAAAATCAATAAGGGATACCGCCATCCTAATGGTATCTCTTCATAAAATTCTTGTCGCTATCACTCCAATCAATTAAACGAAACTCATCGCACAAACATATGTGCTTATCAATCATTACTGTGCCATGCGTCATCATTACGCTGAAGTCCTTGCTCTTGAAATCCTGATCGCAGCCGCTGAACGCGAAATTACCAGCAAACCCTTAAACAACCCCTACTCTTTCTTTCAAGGCTTTGCACTCGCTGTTGAAGAATCGCGGGACATTTATTCCGAAACCTGCGAAACTCGGGGTATCTCCAAAAAAGTTTATTCGATTGCAGGAAAACATACGAACAAGGCGTTCAACAACCACGAACACCGTCAAATTTACAATAACTTTTCAATTAGTATGAACGCAATAGAACAAGCACAACTTGAGGTCGGTCAATTGGTCAACAAGATTTTCAACTTTCAGCCAACAAACCAATAAAAATTATTAATCTAAAATTACTCTTCCATTTAAAATGCTATTATGTTACTTGTAAAATAAAGTTTTGGAAAGTACAATGGCACAGAAAACAAAAATAGAAGAAGAATTCGTCCACCTTGCACGTATGGCTTTGTCCGAGCGAACGCAAGACGTTCAAATGTTTCTGAGCCGAATTGTAAGACGGCGATCAACAGACAAAAAACTTTGCGAATCTCTAATTGAATTATTACGCGAAAACCCAACCCGATCCACGCCACTTCGACGTGATATCAGCGCTGCCATGCCAACAGATTCTGACACACGTTTCCATCTTCTACGTTATGAGGAATTCCCTCATATCCCTTTTGAACCAATCTACTCAGAGCAAATCCAAACAACACTGAACCTGCTTGTAGAAGAACGTGAAAAAATCGAAACCCTAATGAAGGCTGGTCTGGAACCAACCCGCACCGTCTTGTTCACCGGGCCACCAGGGGTTGGGAAAACCCTCGGATCCCGCTGGATTGCCCGAGCTCTCGGCTGCCCTCTCATGATCCTGGATCTGGCGGCGGTCATGAGCAGTTATCTGGGTCGTACAGGCACCAATCTGCGGCATGTCCTGGAATATGCCAAATCCTGTAACTGCGTCCTCCTGTTAGATGAACTGGACGCCATCGCCAAACGTCGTGACGATACCGGAGAAATTGGCGAACTCAAGCGTCTTGTAACAGTTCTACTTCAACAGCTTGATGATTGGCCTTCTTCCAGACTTTTAATTGCCGCCACCAACCATGCAGACTTACTTGACCCAGCTATATGGCGCCGTTTTGAACAACAAATATTCTTTGATTTTCCGAAAGCCTCAAGCGTACGATCATTTCTAGAAAAATTATTTGAACATCCAACCCAGAAAACAAAAAAGTGGATCGACATCCTGTCAACCGCCCTGGCAGGCAGTTCCTACAGCGATATTGAACGAGAAGTTACCCTTGCCAAACGAGCAGCAGTACTAAACGAACAACCCCTTGATCAACACCTCCCTGCTTTAATTGCTTCCGATCGCTTGTCACATATGACTCGACAAAAACGAATTGCTATTGCTTCACAATTGGCAGAAAGTGGGCTTGTATCGCAACGCAAAGCCCAAAAAATCACAGGGGTGGCACGGGACACCATCCGTCATCACCTCAAAATGGCACAATAGAAAGTAACAGTCTAAACATGGCACAACAAAATTTCTTACTGGGCAAAGGAGAAAGGCTGACAAGTGATATTGTTGTCAAATCAGGAGGAGCACCCAAAGAAGCACCATACACCATCGAAGAAGCACGAAAACGACTTGCTCCGATGATCGTTGACACAGTTACAATGATTGACAACCTGCCAGAAATAGCGTGCCCAAGCGATGAAGCAGTTATATCCCTCACGCTGAATCCCGAATACATCGCCAAATCTCACTTTCCAAGAAGTCTTCTTCAAAATGTCGGAATCGAGGTGATAGGCAGTCGGCCTCGAACAATTACACCTGAGAAACGTTCACTGCAACGAAAACCTAAAACCACAATCACAACAGAACTTTTTGTGAGAGGACAACGTTCATCCATCCGGAGTTGGAGTCAGAATTTACCATTTTGGTCGATTGACCACCCAGGTGCCAAAAAATCACCTTCTATTGAAACAATCTCGGCGCCGAATCCGAAGGATAAAATCAAGGGTTTACTCCCAGCTAATGGTCACATTGTTCTGGAAATTGTTCTTCACGCAAGTGAGATGGAATTGGAGATAATACAGAATTTCAAATCCTATCTCAATAGATTAAAGATGGATGTCCAATTCAAGCGTCAGTTCTTTGCTAGGGGTCTCTGTTTCCAGGAGCTTATTGCCCCCGCCGAACACGCAAAGGAGATCGCAACCTTCACCGGTATCCGTGTATTGCGGCCGATGCCGTGCCTTCGGACCGTGCGTCCAATGTTTCGTTCATCTGCAATTCCAGACCAGAAGGTGACTTTGCCAAACGAATCGCCCATATCGAGCGATATTCGAGTGGCAATCTTTGACGCTGGCGTCCCACCAAATCATGCCCTTACACAATGGATCCAACCTTTTGAATTTCCAGAAATGAAACCGGCATCAAAGGAGTATCTGGAGCATGGTGTAGGAGTGTGTTCAGCGGCACTCTTCGGAAGCATTGATTCCGAAAAAACCATCCCTCGCCCATATTCGTTCATTGACCACTATCGAGTGCTTGATGATGATTCGGGCCAAGACGATCACGAACTATATGAAGTATTGGAACGGATTGAGAGCGTTCTTGCAAGCCAAAGCTACGACTTTATCAACCTAAGTCTTGGGCCAGAATTGCCTATTGAGGATGACGAAATCCATTCTTGGACAGCGGTATTGGATTCCCGTCTCTCACAGGATTCAACGGTAACGATGATTGCTGTCGGAAATAATGGTGAAGGAGACTCAATATCAGGTCTTGATCGAATTCAGGTCCCTGCCGACTGCGTCAACGCCATGGCAATTGGAGCATGTGATTCACCAGAAAAAAACTGGAAACGGGCACCCTATAGTTCAAAGGGTCCTGGACGCAGCCCTGGGTTCGTCAAACCTGACCTTGTGGACTTCGGAGGCATTATTAATCGTCCATTTGTCGTAGTGGCTCCAAACATGGATTTAGGGCTTAGAGCTACCAGTGGAACATCATTTGCTGCTCCAAGCGCAATGCGACTTGCAACCGGCGTGCGGGCGCACTTCGGAAAAAGTCTCAATCATCTCTCACTCCGAGCTCTACTAATCCACACTTGCGAGTCCGGCCCAGAAGATATCACCGAGATTGGACGGGGTCGGGTGGCTCGGACCCTCGATGATGTGGTTATGTGTGACGACAACACGGTCCGCGTTGTCTATCAGGGAGAAATTTCCCCAGCGAAATACATCCGTGCCTCAATTCCCATCCCGTCAGGACCAATCCCTGGATTTGTGTCCATCACGTCGACAATCTGTTTTCAGCCCCAGACCGACCCGCACCATCCCGGGAATTATACCCGTGCAGGTCTAGAAATAACATTCAGACCTCATGATAACAAATTTTCTCATAGTAATCAATTACACCCCAATTCAGACAAGTTTTTTGGCACCAAGCTTCTCGGTGCAACAGAGTATGAATTACGCCGTGATACTTGGAAATGGGAAAACTGCTTACATGGAGCACGCCGAAAACGCGGAAACTCCCTACAAAAACCATGCTTTGACATCCATTACAATGCACGCCTTGAAAGTCAAAATTTTATTCCGGAAGATAAACTTAGTTACGCCATGATTGTCACTGTTTGTGCAGCGGGTGTTGCTGACCTTTACAATCAAATTGTTCGCCAGTATGCAAACCTTATTGAGCCCCTTCGGCCCCTTTCAAAAATTCCAATTCAAACGTAATTTATATTGGAATCAAGCATATGATCTACAAATCAACCGATCTCTTTACATTTATATACCATGCTTGAATATATGGTGTCTGTTAAAAAAATCCTAAATTCACTGGTAAAATATTGAAAACGTGTACTTTTCTGATGTATTTGTTCTGGCGAAGATTTCCGATATTTGGTATAATTTTTTAATATCTTACATGATTTCCATTAAATCAGCCATTCTTCGCTAAATTGAAGAAAAGGCATCCATATATTTCAGTTAAGTCAACACGTTGAAAAATATACTTTTATGTTAAACTCTTGAAATTTGAGAAAAATAGAGATTTTTTACAGACACTATATAGTGTCTGTTAAAGAAACCTTTCTAGCGACTGCCAAGACGAATATGAATATTTTTCATCATCATATCAAACTTGTTAAGGAATTTGATCATTCAACCACCAATTACCCGATGTCCAGTGACCTCAACAGGCCGACATTTCTGCTAAAATGACGCAGCAGACGGACTCCGCCTGTCCGGTCAGAAGCCTGTTTTTTTGAA
>JAPORV010000382.1 GCA_026710055.1 Aestuariivita sp. | reverse complement strand
TATCCCTAGGGCAGAAACCGCTATCTTTTGTGCCAGCACGGGAAACCCACGGCAGTTTATTCAGCGTCGCGGGAGAGTACTGCGCTGGCACAAAGACAAAGACTATGCAGCAATACATGATCTGGTTGTCGTGCCTCAACCGGTTTGTGATGCGGCGACATTCCAAACAGAAAAAAGTTTATTGAAGGAAGAGTTAATCCGTGTTATTTATTTCGCATCTCTTTCTCGTAACTATTATGAAACAATGGAAAAACTCAATGAAATTTCAGCTTTCTACGATTTGAATATGTACTCGCTGGAGTATGAGCTTAAGGAGCATGTTAATGATGGATAGAAATGAGATGTTAAAAGCTTATTTAAATTGCAGGCTATTGAAGCAGCTTTCTGACTTGACTGAGGCCCAAATTCAAGAAGTAAGCTTTTCCTCCCAATCTCCCGACCCACTGATTGAAGCTCTTAAGAGGCTGATTTTTTCTTATTGTCAGTCCGACGCTGATATCACAGTTAGAAGGAACGTAAATAGAGAAATTGAGCAAGCGGTAAATGATGGTAAGCAATGATAATTAGATCGATTTCTCTGAGGGATTTTCAGTGCTACTTTGGCTCTCATGGAGAGAACAGACTGGAATTTGCGCCTGGTATTAATCTTGTAATTGGAGATAATGCCGGCGGCAAATCTAAGCTTTTCGATGCCTTCTACTGGGTGTTACACGACCAGATTTTTAATTCGGACCGCCGCGAACTTGTTCCTACCAGAGTTTATAGAGAAAAAATATTCTCCGATAAGGCGAAGAAGCAGTGCTCAGTCGGAGAACAGGTTTCTGCGGAGGTGGTTTTGAAGTTGCAGGATAGTCGGGACGAAAAATTCCGTATAACCAGAATCTACAGAGCAAGGAGAACCGATGAAAACTCATGGACGGCCGATGATGCTTCAAGATTATTGATAGAGCAGTATAAGGGTACGCAGTGGCAGTCAGTTCCATCAGAAAAACATGATTTGATCCTTAATAGAGTCATTCCAGGGCACGTCAAGCCATACATGTGGTTTCAGGGTGAACAAGTCGATAGCTTGATGGATTTTCAAAGCAAATCATCATTGATGCAGGTCATTAATTTACTTTCTGACATTGATCATTATGACAAGATATATGAAATTACCAAGGCAGGCAGCGAAAAGGCATCGGCTGACTATACGAAGGCAGCGAACCAGCTAAGTCGCAATAAAACTGAATCCAGCCGTCTCACAGAAGAACTTGAGTCCGTTAAGAACGATATCGATAAGTATGAAGAGTCGAGAGCAAATAACAGCAGGCATAAAAATCTGGCTCAAAATAAGATTAGCGGACTCATAAACCAAATCGACGATGCGGAAAGAAAAGCAGAACTAAAAATGGAACGTAAAAAAATTAAGGATGAAATTGATAGCGCCACGCGTTCTCTGGATCGACGCATTGAAGGTTTGAATAAGAAACTTTTTTCAGAGTCTTGGCTACTTATGAAGGCTCAACCAATTTTTGATGAGTATTCAGTGAAGTACGGTGAATACTATCAAGCCCACTCCGCAAAAATTAATGCCGGAAAAGCTAGTGTGGTCGAACTGCCAATCGATATTCCGCAGCCTATTCATGTGAGTAAAATGTTGGCTGACGAAAAGTGTTTTGTTTGTGGAAGAGAAGCTAAGATTGGTTCTTCCGAGTATGCTCACATAAAAAATTTGTTGAGTAGAGAAAGGGAAGAAACCAAAGATGTGTTCAAGAACGACTGCTCGTCATTCTTCCAGAAGATCTATGACAACGCACTTGGGTTTAAACACTTGATTGGAAAAACGAAGGAAAATATTTCTGACGAATTTAAGGAGATTGCTTCTCTCAGATCATCGATCCAGAAGAAAAAACAGGACCTAAAATCGATAGATGAGCAATTTGATGAACTTTTAGCCGACGATAAATCTGAAAGCATCGTGAAAGAGTTTAAGACCCATCAAAATAATTTGGATAGATATACTAATCTTGTGGTGGAAGATGAAAAAACTCTGGAGTCACTTCGCAAGAAGTCAGAGCACATACAAAACAATCTTGACAAACTTGTTGTGGGCAATGTCAAGGAAATAGTGGCGGCATCGCGCGATATCTGGAAAAGCCTTCGCGAAATTGCCTTGGACACCAAGAAAGAAGTCTTCTCCAATTTGGTCAGCAAACTTGAAGAATCCGCTAATACTATATTTCGCCAAATGACTGAGAAGAACATCTCCATTACTGGACGGTTGAAATTAAAAATGTTCTCTGCTGAAAGCTGTATTCCAGAGATCGTCGATAACGAAGGTGCCGCGCTGCATGGGTCAAATGATTCAAATATAATCCTAGTGAAACTCGCACTCATTATGGCAGTGGTGACTTCTAAAGCGCGATGGAGCACGAATTATACTCTTATATCTGATGCCCCGACTTCAAAGATGGCAAAAAACTACTCTTACGGATTCTATTCGGCGCTGGGCAAAAACTTTCAGCAGAGCATTGTTATGACATACGATTTCCTGAGCGAGGATGATAGGGAAACACTTAGGGATTTTAATACGGGGAATGTCTATCGCATTGAATCCATATACCCCAGTGGCAATCGAGAAGACCGGTCAGATCTCAGTATTAAGATCAGCAGGGTAGCAATATGAATATTGTAGAAAAAAAGATGTATAAACTAAATCCGGGTTATTTGGAAAGATTTGAGGATTTGCTGCGTCGATACTCTCAATTCGGAGGTGGTGCGGTCGACGATAAGTACACGCAAGGTCGCTCATTTTCTAATGTTTACGAGTTTTATGCCTACGCGTTTTTCATCGGGTTATACAAAGACGCTCCAATGGACCTCTCGGACGATGATAATCTCAGGAGTTTTTGGGAAATTGAAAACTGGCGTCCTAAGGAGATGATTGACCATATACTAGCCTGTGCTCTAGCTCGTTCCGACTTTGATATGTTTGCAGTCCAAGAGAAGGAAGAGGCTGAAGTGACGGCAGACATGCGAATACTGCGGAGAACCATCGAGCAATATGCAAATGGAGGACTGAACTACATATCAAAAAGGGCTGAGGAGGATCCAGATCAAGCGGAGCAAGACGACTTCTTTTTAAATATGATGATAGATTGAGAGCAAGTTTTACGGTAGCAGCCCAAATTATACAGGTTATGCATCAACGTCACCGTTACAAAAATCCCCCTATAGAAGAGGCTATTTGTGAATTTCACTTCAGCCCGGGCCAGGAATGGGATTATACAATTCCAGGTAAACTGCACACTGCATTGAGTGAAGATTATGCAGGTAAGCCGCGAGAGCAAAAGATAGTTCAGGTTGGATTGGAAACCCAAGAGGGTAAGTCTCCTAATTTGCGATACGGTGAAGGTCTAGCAAAGGTTCAGCTTGTGACAAAAGACGGAAAGAGGATGATTGGGGTTGGCCCGGATGTTCTCAGCATTCACATGTTGCGCCCTTATCAAAGTAGTGCCCATCCTGACCAGAGTGGTTGGGATGAGTTTTACCCGCGAATTCATGAGGCAATAGAGGCATATTGGAAAGTATCCGAGCCAAAAGCTGTGATTCGTATCGGTCTCAGGTACATCAACAAGATTGAGATTCCGCGAAATAAGGCAAAAGTAGAGGATTACCTTGAATGTGCCCCGCCGAATGTAAGTGGATTACCGGGGCATATTAATAACTTTATGAGTCGCGCCGAGTATAATTATCAAGACAGTGTTCAGTTGGTAATTCTGCAGGGTTCGATTGAGATATCACAAAATAGCTTGGGCTTTCTTCTTGATCTAGATGTTATCTGGCAGGATGCAGAGCCGATAACGAAACAAGATGCTTTGATGAAAGTTAGTGAGTTACGCGCGCGCGAAAGAGAAGCGTTTGAAGCAGTAATTACAGACAAAGCGAGAGAACTTTTTAATGAATCTGACAGAACACAAGTCACGACAACATGATATGGCTTTGAATTTAGTGCCTGATGGCCTGATAATAAAAGATCAGTCAGAGATTTATTCTGACACTCCTCGTTGGACACCCAAGATTAGCAGTTCGTCTGCGGTGTCTTCAGATATCGAGTCAATGCAAAAAAGGATGAAAGAGCTCGAAAGAGAACTACTTTCCTGTCAAACGTACAACAAACTAGTTGCGTCACCTATGGTTATAGGCTTTTTTCAGATGCATTTGAATTTAACCGAGTTTGAAAAAATATGGCGTCAGGAGTCATCTATCAAGGGTAAGGAACGAGTACAACTTGAGAATAAGCTGCTAACAGCTTTCGACGCTGAGCCGCTCGAGGACGGGATGGATCATCCTGCCGAACAGATTATCGGACAAGTGCTTGATAGTAGAGAAAATGAAACTATTCTCAGATTGTTAAGGGCTTTCTCTTTGGACGTGTCATGTCCGAGCTTTGCAGCCTCAGTCCTACGGTGTTTGGCGCGCCTACCACATACAGGAACCCTTGAGTGGCGAACATCTTTGGTGCGCGACGCTTTGTCTACTAATGACATAGAAATAAGAGATGCTGCAGTACACGCGGCAGAATTATGGGGTGATCAAGAAATGTGCAATATTCTGGGACAACATGTAGAACCAAAACCGTGGCTCCGGGACTACATTAGCGATGTGCTAGTTGACCTGAGCGATTAAGTGAATGTTTCTAGCACGGAAGATAACACGCGCCAAGTGGGAATCCCAGCATGAATTGTCAGCAGACGAAATTCCCGCAGATGCAATTACTAGCGATCTGAGGACACGAGGCAACTCACTGTCTTTCTGGCAGTGCGGGATTGCGGAGCGGGGCCAACTCGACGAAGCGGTACTAGCGATAGCTGCTGGACGCGACTCCGTTGAGAAAGTTGAGATTATTTGGTTGGCGGAGGATGAACTTGAAGCAGATGGCCAAACCCTGAAGAATACTGAAGGTCGTACACCTGTCACTGGTTTGTCTAGGTCGCATGTTGATGTTTGTGGGCTTGATTATGTTCGACTTGGTAAAATTGCCCATGGTATTGTCAGAGCATTGAAGGAGGAACGTCATTTAAAACTGTCAAAAATTCGCGTAAGAAAACTTCTAACTTCCGCGGTAGGGCAAAGACGAATTGACGTCAATGATCTTGGGGATAAAGTTAGAGCAGAAATAATGCAATCGCTTCAGTCAGGAAATGGTCGCAGTTGATGCCGTTATGCCCTCAATTTGGATTAATTTTCCACGTTACTTATGACAAGCCAAACAAACCTTAGCCTGTCCATACAAATCATCAATATCC
>JAPORV010000243.1 GCA_026710055.1 Aestuariivita sp. | reverse complement strand
AATTTCAAGAATTTACCATGCATAAAAGTATATTTTTCAACGTGTTGACTTAACCGAAATATGTAGATGTCTTTTCTTCAATTTAGCGAAGATTGGTTGATTCAATAGAAATCTTGTAAAAGATTAAGAAATTGTACTAAATATCAGAAATCTTCGTCAGAACAAACGCATCAGAAAAGTACATGTTTTTAAAATTTTAACAACGAAATTAGAGTTTTTTAACAGACACCATGTGGTAGTATCCAGACTTAAGTATGTGAGCTCCAATCAAAGGCATTTATTCATCACTTGAACGCAAATTATCACGCCTTTTCATAAAAAAATTTTTTAGCAAATCAGCCGATTCTTGAGCGGCTAATCCACTATAAACTTCCGGCTTATGATGAGTCTGTCTATGAGAAAAAATTCGAGCACCATGCTCTACGCCTCCTGACTTGGGATCTTCTGCACCAAAATATAAACGCGCGATACGAGCCATAGAAATCGCAGCGGCACACATTGCACAAGGCTCAAGGGTTACATAGAGATCATGTCCATACAATCTACTTGTCTCTAATTGTCGACATCGTTCCCTAAGCACAAGAATTTCAGCGTGTGCAGTAGGATCATTCAATTCACGCATTCTATTTCCAGACGAGGCGACAACTTTATGATTAGGTGACACCAACACCGCACCGACAGGAACTTCACCACGTTGCGCCGACCAATGTGCAAGTTCAAGAGCACAGTCCATGTATGAAATGAATTTCATGGCAGAAAAATAAGCAAAAATTACTTTACAAAATATCATTTTAAACAATACGAAGACACATGGAAAACCGCATTCCTCTGGGCAATCGCATAGCTAAAGTTCTCTCGCGCGCTGGCATCGCATCACGACGCAATGCAGAACATATGATTAAGGAAGGTCGTATTTCAGTTAATGGAATCAGAGTAATCAACCCAGTATTCAATATATCCGAAAATGACAATATTTCTGTTGATGGTAGACCTATACGCCGCCCGGAGCCGCAAAGACTATGGATTTACTACAAACCTATTGGACTTGTAACCACTGAAAAGGACGAAAAAGAACGACCTACAGTATTTGGAAACCTTCCAAATAATTTGCCAAGGGTAATGAGTGTCGGTCGTTTGGATATTAACTCGGAGGGATTACTTCTTCTTACAAATGATGGCGAGATAAAACGCAAACTTGAATTACCTTCCAATGGTTGGTTGCGCAAATATCGTGTACGCATAAAAGGACGTCCGACAGATAAGGAATTTGACTGCATGCGTTCGGGTTTACTACTCAATAATCAGCAACTTCGCCCCATCAAAGTAAAAATTGACCGACAGTTAGGCACCAACGCGTGGTTATCAGTTGGTTTACGTGAAGGAAAAAACCGAGAGATTCGCAAAGCACTAGAAAGCATTGGTTATAAGGTCAATCGTTTGATTAGAGTGTCATTTGGACCCTTTCAACTCAAGCAGCTCAAACCTGGAGAATTGCAGGAGGTTCGAACTCACATTTTTAAAGATCAACTCTATCGTATGTAAAGCTTTTCACAGACCCATTATTTCTCCAGATTCATAACTAATTTCACATCAAACTTTCAAAGAAAAAATATCTCATTCACTGGGAGCACTCAATTCTTGTCTGCTTTCGGTTAGAAAAATTAATGCTACAATAATTACTTTGGCGGTAAACGCACCGCACCATCAAGTCGAATAATCGACCCGTTTAAGTAAGAATTCTGAACAATTTCTCCAATAAGCCTCGCATACTCGTCCGGTACGCCCAATCTTGACGGAAATGGAATTACACGCGATATTCCAGCGACTGTATTTTCTGACAAACCTTCCATCATTGGGGTTCTAAACAAACCTGGAGCGATAGTCATCACACGTATACCATGTCTCGCAAATTCACGAGCTGCAGGCAAACATAACGATGAAATAGCACCTTTAGATGCCGCGTATGCTGTCTGCCCAATTTGACCATCCTCATAGGCCGCAGATGATGTATTAATGATCACACCACGCTCCCCATTTTCCAATGCAGGCGAATCAATTAATGCTCTCGCCGCATAGGACATTACATTGTAAGTTCCAAACAGATTTACTTCCATCACCTGCCGAAAAAGCGAGAGTGATAACTCACCATCTTTTCCGATGACTCTTGCCGCCCAGCCAACACCTGCGCAATTGACGATAATTCGCGGTGGTTGACCGAAATGAGAAACCACCTCTGAAATAGTCTTTGCTACTTCATCAGCATCAGTGATATCGCAAATACCGCAATAGCCGCCAACATCCACGGCTACACTCTTCCCCCGATTCTCATTAGCATCCAAAATAGCCACATCGGCACCCGCAGTCGCAAAAAATCGAACTGTTGCCTCTCCGAGACCACTCGCACCACCCGAAACAAGAACAATCTGCCCTTCAATGTGCATTAAACCTAAACCCTTTTTCTCAGTTTAGTCGTTACCTCAATAAATTTATTATAGCAAAAAAACCGACATAGTTGACTCTTTCAAAAAGCCCACCAGAGTATGCAAAAATATCCACAACAAAAACAAGTGTGATTATCGGAAAAACCATTAAAAGTAGCTTGTGTAAGATCAGATGCGACAAAAAAGCACGGCCTTTCGTTATGAAGCATAGATAGTGTCTGTTAAAAAAACCCTATTTTTCTCAAATTTCAAGAGTTTACCATGCATAAAAGTATATTTTTCAACGTGTTGACTTAACCGAAATATGTGGATGCCTTTTCTTTCATTTAGCGAAGATTGGCTTATTCAATGGAAATCTTGCAAAATATTAAGAAATTGTACCAAATATCGGAAATCTTCGTCAGAATAAACGCATCGGAAAAGTACATATTTTCAACATTTTACCAGCGAATTTAGAATTTTTTAACAGATACTAAATATCAAGCAAAATGCTAAACGTCAAACAAACATGATGTTTGACAATAATAAATCAATGTCGCTTTAGCTTCAGTTTTTCTGCAACCAACCCACAATAATAAGCGGTGCAATTCCCGGAATTTAATCTGGTCTCATAAACGACCCTTCTTACAAGAGAAAAAGACTGCCAGTTTAGGATAATACAGTTAAGTGTTCATCAGGTTCTGCAGCGATTACAGCAGACTAAAATATTCGTAATGCTCCCATTGTGAGACCGTTGAATGATATCGCTCCCACTCTGCCCGCTTAATTTGTGCCAAATATGTCACAAACTTAGTGCCCAGAGCCTCAGAATAGAGATTTGATGACTCAAAAAATTTAATTGCTTCTTGTAGATTTGCCGGAAGCCGTTCAACATCGCTCATATATGGAGTTTCAATAGGCGCTGGTGCTGTTCGACCGTGATTGATCCCATCTAGTCCCGAAAAAATTTGGCTCGCAAATAAATAATAAGGATTTGCCGCTGGTTCCGCTACGCGATTTTCAATTCGACTTGTGGGATCATTTGGCGCCATGAGGCCTCGTACCATTGCACCACGATTGTCCTGAGCCCATAGAATACGATCAGGGGCAAGTTGATGAGGTTTATATCGCTTGTACCCATTCACTGTCGGTGTTGTTAACAAACATGAGGCTTTTGCATGTTCCAAGAGTCCTGCAATCCATGCAGATGCAATCTCCGTGAGGGTTCCATCAGCTTTGGACATCATTAAGTTATTTTCAGACTTATCAAACAGCGACTGATGTACATGCCATCCACTCGCGGCGGCGTTGGGCAGATGAGGTTTACTCATAAATGTAGCATGGAGCCCCTTGCGTGCGCACACCTCCTTTACCATCGTACGAAACATGACCATGTTATCGGCATGAGACATCGGGTCGGTCGCATTAAAGGTGAATTCAAATTGGCTCGGTCCCATTTCGATTTCAATTGATCGAACGTTGAGACCAAGAGCATTTGCGTTTCGGCGCAAATCATCCATCAATGGTTCAACACGATCATACAGTTGCTCGGTTAATAACTGATAACCGTGCAGAAGGTTACGTGTTGTAACGGGTGAAGCAGGCATGCACGCATTACTGTGATCAAGTCGTTCATCGGTGATAGCAAAGATACAAAATTCAACTTCCAAGCCCACCCGAAGTTGTCGATTGATCGAGCTTAGCCGATCTATCGCATATTGCAGTACCGAGCGAGACGCGTAGGGAATCCTTGACCCATCTTTATTGACGGGAGTGCAAAAAATCCAGGCAGAATGGGCACTCCAAGGCAAAACACGATAAGTTGATGGCTCTGGTACGAGCACGATATCGCCGGCTCCCGCCGGGAACCCTACGGAATCTTCGGACCAAACAGGAAATACAGTCCGATGCGAGATATCTTTAAGAAGCAGGGTGTTTGGCACTTTCATACCTGACATGAACAATGACGGGAATGCCTCTGCCACGATCGTCTTTCCACGCAGAAGACCGTGCTGGTCGGCGAAAAGAACACGAATCGTCTCAATTTGCGATTTTGATACCGTTGTTATACATTCTTCCGCACGTTCTATATCAACCGATCTAAGTAATCCCTGCGCATAGAGCGAACCGTCTCGTAGAATGTCAGTAGTGTTGGACAACGTTAATTTATCCATTGCAATTTTTCGAGATAAAATTAAAGAAATTTTGTCAAATGGAATATATTCTTGAGAAAGACTTGTCTATATTCCATACTAAAATAACCAATGTAATTTACTTTCGAAAGTGCCCTGATTGGGCCATATTCAACTCAAAAGAGCCGAATGAATTAACTAATTCAATCGCAAATGATTGCTATTGATCCAACGGCCGATCCACAAAATCACATCGATGGACATAATCATGAGGTACTTGCAAAACTCTACATTTAAGCGAGTTTTTCTTACTTTCGGGCATTTTTTTGAAAAGTATAATGGACATGTCGCATCTCTTCATATGAAAAAAAGAAACAACAACACATAGAGGAAATCATGACATACTCTTATTTTCATTCATATCATATCTCTGGAACCGATTTCAAGGGGAATGATGCCCTGCGTTGAGCACGGAACTCGGCCCCTTGAATGAAAAGCACCAACGCTTTGTCGCCGCCCTTGATCTGCAACCGGTCGAAACGTTTTTTCGCAGTGACCGTCATCGGCACGGACGCCCACAAAAAGATCGGTATGCTCTGGCACGTTCCTTTATCGCCAAGGCCATTTGGGACATGCCCACCACCCGGGATTTGATTGATCGGTTGCAGTGTGACCCCACCTTGCGTCGTCTCATGTGGATGGGAGCGTGTCTCGGCTCTTGCGAGTGAATCAACTTTTTCACGGGCGTTTGCCTGGTTTGCGGAGACATCCCTCCCTGAGCAGATGCACA
>JAPORV010000139.1 GCA_026710055.1 Aestuariivita sp. | reverse complement strand
TCCCTGGTTGAAGGACATAGGGCTCTGCGTGAAATCCTATCCATTCAATCGCCGTTGGCGGTATTCCTTGAGCATCATCCACTTTTGCTGCCGCCCGGCAAATATCACGTCGGGCTTTTTTCAGACTAACTCCTGGCGGCACACTGAGGTATGGCGTGCCTAGAAATTCGTATTTTTGAAATTTTAATAGAAAATCATAAATCGGGTAATCTTGAAACCATAGACAAATCACTTGCTGCGATAGCGATAACTCCACTTGCGTCTATTACGGCTATTACAATTGCGATCTTGGTCGGCGTTTTTAGAAAATATCATGGAAATGAAATCAGCGATGCGGGGAGATTATTAGGTAAGGCGGCAGGAGAAAATTGATAGAAGGGAGAGCAATTGCTCTCCCTTTACTAGTCCTTCCCATAGGTCATCTGGTTATAGGTCAGTCGTTTCCCGACCATCATACCGACGGTTTTCTTCATAATCTCAAGCGTATCTTCTTCCCGCAGGTTCTGACGGGTTGCAAACTCGTTTATATACCTGTGGAGATGCTTTTCCGACATCTTATGGAAGGTACCATGGTACCCACGCTTTAACAGCGCCCAGAAGCTCTCCATACCGTTTGTATGCGCCATACCGTCTACGAACTGCTTGGCACTATGCGTTACATACTCGTGGTCGTAGTACGGCATATCCTTATAACTGGCGTGTTCGTCCGTGTAGACCGTTGCGCCGGGCGCAACGTTGTCGGCAATAAACCCCTGTAAATCTTCCTTACTGGTAGACGGGATAACCTCGGCTCGGATATTACCGCTATCGCGGTCTTTTACCCCGATTACGACTGTTTTCCCGGCCGTACCGCGTCCCCTATGCTCCTTACGTTTCTGGTTACTCATATTCTTGACCAGTCCGCCAATATGGGTTTCGTCCACCTCAACGGGGCCTTCCCTGTCGGCCTCGGTGTCCTCCGTCCACGCCTCGCGCAAGCGGTGCGCCATGAAATGGGCAGACTTCTGCGTGATACCAAGATGCCGATAAAGCTGCATACTCGATACACCTTTCAAGCTAACCGTCCACAAGAAGATCGCGATTGCCCAGTTTTGGTAACTGATCTTGGAACGGTGCATAACCGTCCCTGTTTTCACGGAGAATGCGCTCCGGCAGTGTCCGCACCAGTACGGCAACGGCTTACCGGAAGGGACGACCGAGATCTTGTCGGACGAACCACAAGAGGGGCAGCAATCCGGGATCCGGCTTTCACCCCACCGAGCTTCTTCAAACCATCTAAGAGCGGCGTCGTTATCTGGAAACATCTTAATCATCTGTACCAGGGTAATGCCTTCGCGGTAAGATTTACCGGGTCCGTTCCTTTTCATTTCTCCATACTCCTTAAAGTAGAAAAGACCCCTGCCAAATTAACGACAGGGGCCTATAAGATATTAGAAAAGCCGCAAGAGACTTAACTCTAACGGCCTATTGGATAAGAGTATTCTTTAAACTATTGCAAAAATAAGTAAATGGATTTTCGGTAACGATTACGTTATTAAGCAAAAAAGTTTAAATAATCGCAAAATTTATTGAAAATAGAATTTTGGTTCTTTAACCGCAGGCTGCTCCACAACGACAGAAGAATTTTTATAGAATTACTTATAATCTTGAGACTGACAATCCACGCAGGTTCTGGCAGTAGGATTTAATCGAGTACAATTTGCAATTTTAGCAAGAGATTGCGCCTTGTCTTTTCTTTGCTTGACCAACTCTGGTTTCGGCCATCCTATTGCATTTGCATGCCCAGGTGGAGTATTGTCTTGAATAATTTCAAGATCAAATTTATAAAAATCAGAATGACTTAATTCAGCCCAGCCATATAATTTCTTTCCTTTTGGTTTTGCAACATTTTTTAAGCCAGATTCACACTTTTCTTTGCTCGAAAGTTTTGAAACATTAAAAATTGAAAGTTCATTCTTTCGATTAGGTTCAAAAAGTTTTGGTTTTGCTCGGTTTTGTGAAATTTTACCGCTTTCATCCGCAAATCTAGCAAATATTGTCATTTAAATTATCGAATTGTTAATCTTCACAGAAATGTTGAATACAGCATTCTAACGGACATGGTAATTTTTGACTCCACGGAGCATCGCCTTGGCAAGTAAAATGTTCATATTGTGCCGACCATGCAAGAGAACCGTTTGGGCAAATACTGACAGTTAACATTTCTTGTCGGTCGTTCGACCAATCAAAATCTATTTCTCCATGAGGCGTAGGAGAAATTTCTGGTTTGTTTATGTTTTGTGGTAATAGATCAATTAACAATAAAGCAGTATCTCTTGAAATAACAGTAATAGCGGCTGCGCCTTCACTGTCCCAATCTTCCTTACAAGTCTTTGTATAAATTTCCCCAATATTTTTTTTTAGTTTATTTCGCTGTAATAAATGAATTTCTGTCTCATTAGTATTTCCTAAAAAATCACGATTAATCCGCCATAGTAAATCTTTTAATTCTTGAGAAACACCTATACTTGTATCTTGGATTTCAATAAAATTATCGTCAAAACGAGCTCCATGTAAATTACGGCCTGAAATCAAATCTCTTATTTCAGTTTGTGCCGACATCGGCGCAAATTCTTGCGTTAGTTCCGGTACAGGTACAGGTATTGGAATGAAACGAGCTCCTATGAATTCTTTTCCTCTACCACCTAGAAAATATTTAGAATGCTTAGTTCTAAATATTTTAGAAACGGTTTGGTTTTCTTCTAATAGAGACATCAATTTGTTTCCGTCTTAATTTCTGTTTTCAATTTGCTGTATTAAATTTTCAGTATAGCCAAAAAATTCTTCATAGCGTTTAATCTTTTCAGAAAAAAGTTCTTTGGGGGTTTGATTAATTAATTGGTGTCCATTTACTGCAAAGAAAAGATCTGCTCCATCAGATCTAACATGAGGTTCGATCTTAATAGTGTATTGAAATGGGGGTTTGTTAAATACAACATTGCATTTTGAAAAGATATTATTCTCCCCCGTAATTTGAATTAATCGATCAATATTGATAAGGTCGTTACAATATTGAATTCCGGTTTTTCCAATACTACTCTGTCGAATTGCTCCTTCATAATTAAATCCTATAGCAGTTGTTCTTACCATTTGTTTTAGATTTTCCAACTTATCGGCAACTAATATGGAAGCTTCAATAAGGTCATTACAATCGTCAAGATTTTCAAATAATCTTAAATCAATCCGATCTGGAGTACAAAGTAATTCATATTGCCCAGATACATATTTACATTGTAAGATTGGACCTGTTTTTATAAAATTCGCAGGATCAATATTTCCTCCAAATAATTCTCTTTCATCAATTACTCCAGTAGGAAAACTACCAACAAAGACAATGTTGATTATTTGTTCAAATCTCATGTAAAATTCTCCTAAATGTAATGAGAATATGAAATGTATTGATGAAATTTTCGAATTCAAAAAATGAGTTTATTGCGAATTTTTAGAATTTGTCTTATCAGTTTTCAAGTGGGTTTCTTAGTTTTCGTAATTTGGAACCAATTATGGCAATTAAAACAGAAAAATATATCGTTGCCTGGTGGCAGTCTTCTTTGTTTAGAAAAGATACATGGAAAGAAATAACCTGTTACGATTTTTCTGAGGTTGTTAAATTGCTTGCAGTAGAAATGAGAAAATCAAAAAGAAAGAAAAAACTGCAAGATCAAATCTGGGTTTATCGAGAAAAAGAAAAAGATAAGAATTTTGATTTTTACTTGCAATGGTCTCAAAATAACCAATCGTGGAAATGGATATTAAATGCCCAATATGCTCGTAAATATCTTAAAGAACTTGAAAAATAAATCTAACAAAACAATTAGGAAGGAATTATGTCTAAGAAACAGTCTAGTGATGAAATGTCTTCTCTTGCATCTGGAATTCTTAGTGGTCGCATTAAACCGACTAAAAAACAGATACATAGTCTTGCCGGATGTGTTCTAGGGCAAGACGAAACTAGAGGTCCGAATAATAAAAGAGAGACTAAGAAACCAAGAAAACCTAAGAAACCGGGGTAAGATCTATTATCTTTTCCACGCATCTGGCGCATATCTGCATAACTCCAGAAACCTGAGTCAATTCTTCTTCGTCTAAATCTCCTATGTTGGGGGCTAGAACTTTTACAAGATCGTCATCTTTTATCAGATATCCTACTGATACGCAGTGCACGGTTGTAGAATCTTCATAATCTTCTATGTATTTCCAAGAAGATATTGGTTGTCGAGAATCTTCCCAGTAAATCTGAACTAATCTGTATTTTTGAAATAGATCTGGTTTACGCGAATTGATGATTCACCCCCAATTCAAGTTATCCACAACTTGTGAATAATTTGTGGATAACTTGTTATTTGTAATAAGTAAATCGTTTAAACGTAATATGTTATCGAGAATAGATAAGCGGAAGCCGATCAGAGTATTCGGTTAGGTCGTTTTATTAATTTAGACCCTTTACTTATTTTGAAAAAATTAGTTATAGAAATCTTGGATAATTCTGTCTCGCGGAAGTATACATTTTAACTGAAGTCGTCGATAAGAAATTTAGTAAGAAACGAGACTGTAAATACTGCGACGAGATCGCAGGAAAAATTACCTTTAAAAATCAAGTTGGAATACCAATAAATGGACGGGTTCGTTCAATTGATTATTGTATTCATAGAATTGTATCCGCTTTAAACGCAGCCAATATTGTAACAACTGCTTCGTGCTGTGGGCATGAAATAATGCCAGGATCTATAGATCTAGAAGACGGCCGAATGATTGTTGTCTTTGCCAACCAAGAAGAAGCAGAAATATTTAAAGATTATTGCAGGCTAGTAATAAAGCGAAGAGACGCTAAGTTGAGCGACAATCCGGAGAACAACGAGCGCACCCGTCAGCGTTAGGATAGCCTCCTAACTTAGCTGAAATTACTGCAAAAGAGCAATGATAAAATTTTCCTAACAGTTCTCTATTTTCCGAAGACGGACATAACCAGCAGTCTTCGCGATGGACTTCATTATTTCCATCTTGGTCTGAGTTTTTATTGACATAATATTCCCATAGTGTCTTTTTCGTTTTGTTTCTATTCATCGGTACCTCTAAATCTCAATTTGCGTCCTTACATTATTCATAAATAGCAGTATTATTTATACTGCAAAATATTGACAATCGGTTATTTCTCGTTTTAGAAAATTCCTTGTTTTAATCTTGACTTTCTCCAGTTTATAGGATACAATAGGGCAATATTGCCCTATTGTACTAGGAGCGATCTTAAATGAACAAGTATAGTATATGCCTATGCAACGATGACGGGCATTATCTTGAAGCTGATTACTTTGAATTTCAAAA
>JAPORV010000080.1 GCA_026710055.1 Aestuariivita sp. | reverse complement strand
TCTGGCGAAGATTTGCTGATTTGGGGCAAATCTTGGTGATAATTGCTGATATTGTCCCAAATACCCGCAATCTTCGCCAGAGAAAAATGACAAAAGAGTCAACTTTTTCAGCGTTTTAATACTGATTTTTAGATTTTTTTATAGACACTAGATAAGATCTTTCGCGCCGCTGAAAAATTATCAGTTCTTGTCCCCGCTGCCCAGCACGCAGCCCAAGATCGTATTCGAGCAGGTCACCCCCCTTACCTTGCAATAATTGATGAGGTGATGCTGGCAGGATTGCCCCTTTCCGGCCCTATATAAAAAGCGTCTAAACAACAGAGTGTGTCGCCACTGTCGGGGCGGAGAAAAGCCCGTTAATATTTCTAATGCAACATTCAGATATTTTTTGACAGTGGGAAGGACTCACGGCCCTGTTCACCGGAGGCCGCAAGAATAGAGTAAACCCGCTGAAAGATGAACCGAGATGAATCTTTTTCTTTAAGAAAATATGAAAGAAAAATTACTCTATTATTTATCAAGTAGCATACAACAAAAATCAAGAAAAATAACAGTACAGTAATTCCTGCTAACTTGGGTAAATAGTAACGAGTGTCATTCGAACTCTAAGTCTTTGAGAAAACTAGAAAAAAAATGTTCCAAACATAACATTAAAGTCTCAATTTTGGTGCAGAAATTTTACGAAAAATAATTTTTTTAAATTGCGTAAATATATGAAAATAAAAGAAAAAATATTCTAGCGGGAATTGCTGATAACAGTAAAATAAGGACTTTTTGTGTTATATTGGCGACCCCGACAGGATTCGAACCTGTGGCCTACCGCTTAGGAGGCGGTCGCTCTATCCAGCTGAGCTACGGGGCCAGAAATCATCATCATAATCAGAAATTAAAAAGGATCTTCATAAAAGCTAAATGACATCATAGATGGTTCTTAAAATGAGAAAATTGATTGCATCAACATACTTGCTGGTAAAATTAAACGGCGTTTAGTTTCCGTCATTGAACAATTGCCTTAACCCAAT
Source organism: Aestuariivita sp. (assembly GCA_026710055.1). Lineage (GTDB taxonomy): Bacteria > Pseudomonadota > Alphaproteobacteria > Rhodobacterales > Rhodobacteraceae > JAPORY01. The sequence continues at coordinate 4,345 of JAPORV010000080.1, read as the reverse complement.
TCGGTAATTTGGATATAAAAGTGAAATATTTAACTGTTTCTTCATACGTGAATTACTCACGCGCTTATTATCTGAGAAAAAACTGCGTGCCATGGGTGATAAGTGAGCTTCATCAAAACATATCTCAGGTGGAATAGGGATACCTAATAGTTTAGCAGCAAACGCGATTACATCTTGGGGCGGTGCTGGCTCATCATCGCTGATATTATAGACCTCTCCCGGAGTTGGTCTTTGTATAGAAGCAGCTAAAACCTGCGCAATATCACCGACATGAATACGATTAAAAACTTGTCCTTTCTTAATAATTCGCTTTGATTTTCCATATCGCAGTTTTGCAAAGGGACTACGCCCTGGACCATAGATACCAGCTAATCTAAAAATGTGAATTGGCAAATCAGGGATAGCTTGCCATTGTTGCTCGGCAAATTGTCTCCATTTACCGCGATCCGTTGTCGGGACTAATGATGTTCTTTCATCTACCCAGTTGCCAGAATGATCACCATAAACACCAGTTGTTGATAAATACCCAACCCAATTTAATCGAGAACCAAAAACTTCCAATTGATCTTTTAGCACTGCCAAAACTGGATCACCGCACTCAGTAGGTGCTGCAGATACCAGAATGTTATCAACAGCCTCTACGAGATTACTTAATTCAGAACTAGGAAAGATTAACGGAATTACACCCGACTTTCCAATAACATTCATTCTGTTCGGCATTCGAGTTGTTCCATAAATCACCCAACCTTGCGGGAGCAACATACGGGCTAACAGGCTAGCAGAATATCCCAAACCAATTGACAATAATGCTTTTTTCATTGCTTTTTCTTAACCTTCTTGAGTAAGCAATCAACAAGTGCTAATAATTCAAATACGGAACAAACTGGCAGCTAACACTTGAACTTCTTTATCAAACAATTCATATTTCGTCACTCAACTGAAATAAAAACCTGAATACCAGACCCTTAGTGATTCGGCGACGAAAAACGACAATACTACACAAATAATCCTTCACTTGAAACCAATCAATTCAACATTCTTCCTAAGATTAAATTACAACCCACTTCCGTACAAAAACTGATTACTAAAAAGAAGCGCGTACTAAAATCACTTCAATTTTGAGTATTTTGTTTCTTGATGGAAGTAAATCAAGCGCTAAACTTCAAAGGAGAAATTAACGTGCAAAAACCAATTACAAAATCCGAATTTGTCGCTCAATTGGCAGAAGAAATACAAGAAAACAAATCAACCGCAGCTCACGCGCTTGACACCGTTGTATTGATTATCTCGAAAGAACTTGAAGCTGGGCGCGATGTAACATTGCCCGGTATTGGAAAATTTAAAATACAACAACGCCCGGAACGCATAGTGCGCAATCCTCGCACAATGGAACAATTTAAAAAACCAGCTGATAAAGTGGTCAAAGTAACAGTCGCCAAAGCACTACAAGACAAAGTGAATCAGTAATCAATATTTAAGTCCGCGCAGGGTCACATTCAGTGACCCTTGTGCTTTTAATGCGCGACATGGTAATAATGATTGAGCAAGAAAATTATTAAAACTCAAATGATTCCAGACTTTAAATATTAGTAATCAAAAACGACATAAGACACAATCATGGTCTAATGCCAAAGATAATTAACCAACAACTTGTGTACGCATGAATTTTAGATGTTCTATAATCGGCGCATCTGAAAATCGAAACAAGTCAAACCGCCCTTCGACGTTCAACGATCAAGGTACCCATGATGGAACGACAAATATATCGCCTCGCTCCAATTTATGCATTTCTCCCGCAAGTGCGATCGTACCGTTACCCTCAAATACTTGAAAAACACTGGAGCCAACTTCTTGCCAAACTGAGGATTGAGTCCCAGCACGTAAGCGATGAAATTCACACCGAATTGTCGGCATAACGTCTCCACCGGTCATAGGGTTAACGTAACGCAATGCTGCATATCTTAACTCGATTGTGACCATTTTACCTTCATCTTCCAAGAGAAGTTGCTCGGTTAATGCCTTATCAGTGCGCTCCCAGCGGTAAGCACCAATCGGAGATGAGGCCGTATTATTTAATTTTGAAAGCGGTCGTAACCCAGGATTGCACCAAATTCTTTCACTCTGGCTAAATTGCGGCGTTTCGTTATTCGTTACACGTTCCGCGCCAAACTTAAAAAAACCCACATCCATTTGTTGACTGAACTGGATGTCTAATCCATAAATTCAGGCCATCGGTGTTGTTGCAGTGTTATTATGTCCATGAAGACTCCACCTAGGTGTCAAAAGCAACTCGCCACGCGACATGTGAACAGGATCACCGTCAACCACTGTCCAAACACCCTCACTTTCTACGACAAAACGAAAAGCATTCTGTGCGTGACGATGCTCGGGTGCATTTTCTCCTAGACAAAGATATTGAATAGCGCACCACAAAGTTGGATTGATATACGTCTGTCCTCTAACACCCGAATTAGCAAGACCAGTGGCACGACGCTCACTGTCGCGACCAACAGTCACTAGTTCTCTTGACTTTTCCGCTAAAGGAAACAAGTCAGCCCATCTCCAGACAAAGGGCACTGCTTTTGGTTTTGGAAACTCGGGCATTAAGTCCCTAGTATACCGTAACATTAATATATTCGCATTTATTTTGTTCTCATTTACTGTGGTAGTTGTTGACCGATAGACGGGTGCTACCATGTCTCGCAAAACCAAGAAACCGGTTCTGGTCTTGGATGCGGCCCAGACCGGAAAGTTGACGTCCTTGGCGGGGTCACGCACGGCACCGGCCCGAGACGTCGCACGGGCGCAGATGCTACTGTCCTATGCCGCGGGTCAATCGCTCGCACGGTCGGGGTCTCGCATCCAACGGTCTACAAATGCATCGAAAGGGTCATTAATATGGGGCCTGATGCCGCCTTGCGTGATGTGCCACGGCCGGGGCGCGAGCTGGAGATTTCGGACGCCAACAAAGCTTGGGTTGTGAGCTTAGCCTGTCAACAACCCAAGGACCTTGGAATGGCGGCGGAGTTGTGGACCCTTTCGGCTTTGGCGCGCTATGTGGGCCAGCAAGCGGTAGCTGCGGGTTTTTTGCGCCTCTCCCGCGTCGGTAAAATGGCGGTATGGCGAATCCTGGATGACCATCAACTAAAGCCCCATCGCGTCCGGTATGATCTGGAACGGAAGGCTCCCAACTTTGAGGAGAAAATGGCCGACGTGTTGCTGGTCTATCAGCAGGTTTCGATGTAAGCGACCCCGTCGACGGGCACTAAGCCCGCCGTTTACAGCGTGAGTGTCGACGAAAAACCCGGCCTTTAGGCCTTGGGCCTTCGCGCTCCAGACCTACCGCCCGTTGCGGGGCAGTATGCACAGCTGGCGCGTGACTATGACTATGTGCGCTATGGTACCTTATCGATCCTTGCTGCTCTTGATCTTCACACTGGGGAGATTATCGCCAATGTCGAGTCACGGCACCGTAGTCGTGCGTTCATCGCGCTCCTTCAACGATTGGACACGCATTATCCGCCAGACGCTTCCCTCCGCATCATTCTTGATCATCATTCGTCCCACACCGCCAAAGAAACCCGCGCCTATTTGGCAACCCGCCCCGGCCGGTTTCAGTATGTGCATACGCCGGTGCACGCCTCATGGCTGAATTTGGTTGAGGTCGCATTTTCTAAGATGTCGCGCACTTTTCTCCGGCATATCCGTGTCGATTCGCTGGAAGATGTGCGGCGGCGCATTCGCCAAGGGATTGATGCGATGAATCAGGTGCCGGTGCCGTTCCGCTGGAAAAGCTTCGGCGACAACATGGCCAACAATATGTAAGACTTTTAATGATACAATATACTAGTGTACCAACTGCATTGAATTGATGGAAATATCAATTTCATTTTTGACTTTCATTTTTCCTTTACAAAGCTCGATGGCTGAAAAATCTACTCTTTTCATAAATTATAAACCATCAATTCAATAATTTCCGGATACTAGTTTGTGTCCACAACGGACTCATATGCTTTTCCGCAAAGCTTTTGTAGAGTGCTTGAAGTTCGGGGAAATCCTCCGGTTGCATTATACTACTCATAGTTATCTCACAAAAACACTAAAAATACAACAGGCCTGTGATATAGTTGAGACGTCAAGTCAGTCAATCAAAACCAATCTTTAGGTGCAACACAGTCAAATGCACACCCAAAATATACGATGTGCAAAATGAAAGCAGGGCTTCGGCGTAAATTTTTCTATTAACCTACCTAAAAGGGGTGCGATGCTTGTATGGTGTACTAACTTTTGTACCATATGTTATGTCCCTAAGCTGCCAGCGCAACGCGAATTGCACGATTGTCAT
>JAPORV010000180.1 GCA_026710055.1 Aestuariivita sp. | reverse complement strand
AGGCTTGTGAGTTTGTCGACGCTCGCTATCAGCATGCGGCGATTGAATCAGCGATGAATAGGTGCAGAGCATCACGGTATGCAGCGGGTTTACTCGTTTGGTGCTGATGGGTTCTCTCGGATGGTGGGCATTTCCATTATTGCGGCCAACCTGGTGCGGCTGGGACGTTTTATTCGTGAGAAAGAGCGAGAGCGTCTGAAGCGCCAGCAACGTCGCGCCGTGTAGCCAGAGCAGCACCGTTCACGACCATCGTTTCAGACCGGACAGGCAGAGTCTGTCTGCTGCGTCATTTTAGCGGAAATGTCGGCCTGGTGAGGCCACTGGCCGTCGGGCAATCAGCAGTTGAATGATCAAATTTCTCAACAGGTTTGATATGATGATGAAAAAAATCCACATTCGTCTCGGGCGGGCGTCAGAAAAGGGGGGTTTTTAAACAGACACTAACTAAAGTATCAGCCTTCTTTCGAAGTTGTTTTTTCATCGCACCATCCCCTTATCGCACCAGCCAAAATAAGTACAGCTTGACATTAGAAAAAAATATAGCTTGACATTAAATCGATCAGTTGGTTTTAAGTATATACCAGTATTGATACAACAACTATGGAGCAGTGTCTTGGGTAAAATGTTTCTCACAGCGAAAGATTTATGTCGGGAGTAATATGGGGTTCAAGCGCTCCGGGATGCGAGCCTTCAGATTCAAGAGGGTACAATAACCGGTTTGATTGGCCCCAATGGAGCCTGGAAAACGACCATGTTTAGTTTAACTTCCTGACTGGTGTGATCCCTGCGGAAGAGAGTTTGATCGTTTTTTGACGGAACAAATGTGACGGGGTGGCGCATAGAGAGAATCTGTTCGATTGGCATGGTTCGTAAATTCTAGATCGCTTAAGGCTTACCAAGCTTAACTTTATCGGAAACTCTTTTGCTACATAACGACCAGCAGCCGGGTTAGAGTGTTACTCGCGCACTCGTTTCTCGAAAATCGTGGACCGCCAGAGAGCAGGAACTTGAAGTTTGAGCATATAAAATCGCAACGCAACTCAAACTCGACCATTTGCTTTCAAATATGTCCTCCGACTTGTCAGGAGGGCAGAAAAAGTTGCTTGAGATTAGCAGAGCTTTGATGGGTAATCCTAAATTGGTTCTGTTGGATGAGCCAGCGGCCGGTGTCAATTCAACACTAATCGGTGAGGTCGCGAAGTGGCTTTTGGAGCTCTGTGATTCCGGAATCAATTTTTTGGTGATCAATCATGACTTAGAGTTAATTACCCGTATTTGTAATGTTGTAACCGTGATCGCTAATGGCACGCACCTGACAACTGGAAGTTATGAAGAGGCAACTTCAGATCCACGCGTTAAAGACGCGTATTTAGGTCTCGCGGCATGATTTTCTCTGCGGAAGAAATCACCAGTGGATACAGCTGCTCAGACCAAATCCTGAACGGAGTAACGATATCCGCTGACCTAGAAGAAACGGTTGTAATATTGGGTTCAAATGGGGTATAGAAGTCGACCTTCCTGAAAGCGATTACGGGTCTGTTGCCTCGCGTTTAAAGAACAATCTATTTCTATGGAAGACAGATTGATGGCTTGATGCCGAAGCAGATGGTCGAACAAGACATTGGATTTGTTCCACAAAAACACAACGTTTTTTCCTTTTTAAGCGTCCATGAGAATTTGGAAATCGGCGGTTATTTAACCTTCGAACCACAATGACGGATTGAAGAAATTTTTGACCGATTCCCACTTCTAGCGGAAAGAAGAACAGAAGTTTCGTACGCGCTATCTGGAGGCCAGCGACAGATATTGGCAATGGCTATTGCAATGATTCATGCACCTTGGATGCTGTTTCTGGATGAGTCATCAGCAGGCCTCGCACCGAAGGCAGTGGGTGAGCTCTTTGAAACGATCCGGTAGATAACCGGACATTCGATCGCGGTTATTCTCGTGGAGCAAAATGCACTTGCCGCGCTAAAAACGTATGATCGCACCTACATTCTATCCGCTAGTTCAAATCATATCATGGGCATGGGAGCAGAATTAGCATATGATCCAAATATTCGTGAAACGTTCTTCTGAGGACGAAAGCACTGAGTAAACAAATCACAGCAGAAAGGAAGCAATTTAAGGAAGTTTCTTCTGGTGCTAGCAATGAGCAGTTTGATAAATACATCGACACGATCAAGTGACCGAATCATTTTTTCAGTAGTTCCCGCTAACTCGGGTGAATAGTAACGAGTGTCATTCGAACTCTAAGTCTTTGAGAAAACTAGAAAAAAATGTTCTGAAAATAACATTAAAGTCTCAATTTTGGTGCAAAAATTTTATGAAAAATAATTTTTTTAAATTGCGCAACTATATGAAAATAAAAGAAAAAATTTCCTAGCAGGAATTGCTGTCATTTTTTGGAAATTATATACTGATAGTGCCGTCACTACTATATGCACCGCATATGTAAAGTGAATTTCGAACGCCGGTCTATAATATAGTGTATGATGGGCACTATTGTATAATTCCTTTTAATTTGCTGGCATGCGCCTTTGGTGTCGTTTGTTTAAATGTCTTTCAGCGTCAAATAATGCGGCAAGCTGTTCTGTCATCGTACCGGCCAATTGTTCAACATCTGTAATTGTTACTGCATGCTCATAGTATCGTGTAACATCATGACCAATTCCAATGGCAAGTAGTTCCACTGGCCTTTTCTTTTCAATCATCAAGATGACTCTTCTAAGATGATTTTCTAAAAAGGGTGGAGAGTTCACCGAAATCGTAGAGTCGTCCACTGGAGCACCATCCGATATCACCATTAGAATTTTCCGTTGTTCAGGTCTTGCCATTATTCTGCGTTGTGCCCATTCCAAGGCTTCACCATCTATGTTTTCCTTGAGGAGCCCTTCTTTCATCATTAATCCAAGATTTTGTCGTGTTCGTCGCCATGTCGCTGAGGCGGATTTATAAATAATATGACGAAGATCATTTAGTCGGCCTGGCATTTTAGGGCTACCATTTTGCAACCACTCCTCGCGCGATCTGCCGCCTTTCCATGCGCGTGTGGTAAATCCGAGAATTTCGACCTTTACATTGCAGCGCTCTAGCGTTCTTGCCAGAACATCGGCACAGATGGCAGCGATGGATATTGGTCTTCCACGCATAGAGCCAGAATTATCCAAGAGTAATGTGACAACGGTATCACGAAATTCAATATCTTTTTCCACCATAAAACTCAGTGGTGTTGTAGGGTTAACAATTACCCGTGCGAGGCGTCCCGCATCTAGCAAACCTTCTTCTCGATCAAACTCCCAACTCCTTTTTTGTATCGCTTGCAGTCGGCGTTGTAATTTATTCGCCAATCGTGAAACAGCACCCTTGAGAGGTTCGAGCTGTTGATCAAGATACGCTCTTAATCGCTCTAGTTCTTCTGGATCAGCGAGTTGCTCGGCTGCAATCTCCTCATCATAATTGGTTAGAAAAACTGCGTAATCAGGGTCTGCCTCGGAAATCGGCGATAAGTCCGTAATTTCGACGTTTGATTCTGTTTCGTCGCTTTGTTGCTCCGTCCAATCATTTTGTTGTGGAGCTTGATCCAAGGTAACTTGAGCTTGAAGAAGATCATTTTGCTCTTCAAGAGATTGTTCAGGATTTGGATCAGCTTCGTTTTCATCACTACCATCCTGCCCAGTAGATTCTGGGTCTTGCTGATCGTCGGCTACGTTGTCGACAGTTTCATCTGCATCTTCACTAATGTTATCGGGATCTTCACCGAGTTGATCGCCATATCCTAAGTCTGAAATAATTCGTCGCGCAAAGCGCGCAAATTCTTCCTGACTCGATAAAATATTAAGAAGGTCTTCCAAAGTCCCACCAGCACGTTCTTCAATGTAGTCCCGCCATAATTCCAGCGCATTTTGAGCGGGATGCGGTAGCTCCCGTCCTGTTGCCAGGTATCGAATGAGGTAACCTGTAGCGACGGCCAGAGGGGCATCGGACGTATCTTTTGCTTGATCAAGCCCCATTCTTTGGGCATCAATTGCAATTTTAAAGTCAATATTTCTCGCGGTACCTGGCATATCACGTGTACCCATTGCTTCACATCGCGCAGTTTCCATTGATTGATAAATGCTAATGGCCATATCTCCAGTTGGAACATATTTATTGTACATGATGTCATCATGGTATTTTCGCTTTAATGCTAAAGCGTCAGCGGTGCCTCGTGCTTTGAGAATTTCATCACGCTTCATTTGTCGTGACACTTGCGGAAGCCGGACGTTGTCTTCTGATAGACCTGATGGCTCGACGGTGTAAGTTACTGACAAATCTGGATCTTCAGCTAAAATCCGCGTTGCTTCTGCAAGTGCTTTTTTGAAAGGGTCAGCAGGATTATCGTTGATATTGCTCATTTAAACTTTCGGCTGTTGAAATAGTTAACTTGGGGTAATTTCTCAGTATATACTGTTTCTAGTAATCCCTTTCATTAGGAAAGGATGAGAGCCAACGGTAGATTGCGTTAATACATTTTATTCGAATGATTTCGTCTTTCCAAGGAACTATCTTCAACTAACTGTCAATTATAATGGCTAAGGACTTTATTCATAACTAGTGGTTAGAAATCGTTATAATTGACATTAATTAAACACTCTGCTCATGAGAAAAATTTCTTAATAAAAAGTGAAATTTGAACGCATTTTGAGGTATTGAACTGAATATTTTGTTGCCCGAGGCATCATGTTGATTGGATAAAATCTAAGCTGTCAAATCGTAAATCACTCAATTCTACTCATATCCTTGCCAATTATGAATTAACAGCGGATAATTTTTTTGAGTTAATTTGGCTCGATAAATTAATTTGATAGTACTTCACATTTTGGAGATTTTCATTAATTTGAAAAAAAGTGGTTATTTTGATTATCATGGTTAACTTTGTGAAATGCTCAGCCCAAGCGAGAATGAAAAATATTCACAACGAGAAATGCCAGTATTTAAACAAAATCAGCTCAAATCATCACTATAGTGGGCAGAGCACGAACATCCGCGCAAGCAGAACCCGTCGACGGCATGTGCCTCAACGCCAAAAACAGAATAAACGGTCCTATCAGGTGCGCAATCTGAGTAACTGATCAACAGTCAGGGCGAAAATACCGAAAAACAAATGACACGCAACCTTCGCCGCACCCCGAACCCGGAGATGACGACCCCCATAGCTGTCCTTTAACGCCGCGTTCACTCGCTCAACACTGGCGCGTTGCTTGAACCGCTCTTTAGACGGGTCAACATGACCCGCTGAGCGTCAAGCAAGGGCCTCAAGACGCAGATGCTCTCTCAAGGCCGCATTCCAGCGAGGGTTCGGGTCAATGATGGCCACATGCCCTGATTGAGAAGCATGCTGATGA
>JAPORV010000279.1 GCA_026710055.1 Aestuariivita sp. | reverse complement strand
CGGATGTCGAAACTGGTTTTGATTCAACGGGTGACCCGTAAGACGGCTATGGCGATGGGGGAGGCTATTCAGACGATGCTGGTGCCCTATCCGGTGGGTCTCGGCTGGAAAATCCTTCTCGCCTAAAAATACCGGTGACATTCAAGGCTGACAAAGTCTCTAGGCAAAGACGCTCACAACCAACAAAACGAGCGTCATCAAACTAAACACTGTCAAAGATAACCTCCTCCGTTGGTTCCCTCTCCGATTTCTTTTGGTCCTCATATCCAGTTCGCTGTAATTTCTGCATGATCTGCTCTGCGGTGCTAACGAGTTTTGGGTCAGACTCAATCAACGAGGTCATCCCCGACAATTTATCCCCAATGATCCTGACCAATTCCCGCCCGTGCTGTCTAGGCACTGCGACGTCACGTCCGAGGTTTAGCCGTGTTTACTGCCGAACCCGCGCGCCTTCGCGAACTGATTTGACCAATCGGAACGAATGGTCGCTGGTTTTCTCGACCTGCCTTGTGAGTGTTCTTCGAATGAACATGCGGACATTCTGAGATGGTTATGTCCCGTGTCAAAGATTGAATGACATCTTTATTCACTGTATGGCACTCCAATGAGCATTTAGAAAAAACCCACTAAATAAAGAGGTTTTTGACCTGAAAATTGTCAAAAATCGGTGAATCTGAAGATTCTATGCGAAAGATGGGTTGTGTTTCTGTTGCATCCATTCGCCTATTTGCGTCTTCAATTTTACCTTCCGCTATAACTTGAGCCTTTTCAACCTCTATACAATCGTCATGACCAGAAATGATATTTTCAGCCGTCGCTAACTCCACATCTTCAGCGGCTTCACTCGAATTTACTGATAATGCGTTAAATTGGCTATTGGCCAGAGAAATAGTTTGAGCAACTTCGTTTCCATCGTTGCTGCCGGTCGTACTATTGCTTGATCCACCACAGTCAGCGAGCGCTCGCCCTGCGACGATTAACATCGCCGAAATGTATGGAGGGCCTGTCAATCATGTAGTTCAACGTAATCTGTCTTGAGAGTGTTTATTCAGTGCCAAATGTTATTGTTTGTTGCCTCTGAGCGTTAATGAACATACAATTGATCCGATGGTTCCCTAAAAAGTTCACCGACCGTGAAGGATAGACTCATGACCCGCCAATGCCTGCCCATCGGCATACAAGACTTTGAGACCATCCGAAACGAAAACTTCTATTACGTGGATAAGACCTCGCTTATTCGGAAGCTTGTGGACGGTGGTCGTCATTACTTTCTTTCCCGGCCCCGCCGATTTGGCAAGAGCCTACTGGTGGACACAGTCGGAGCACTGTTTGCAGGACAGGAATCGCTATTCCGAGGGTTGGACATTCATGATCACTGGGACTGGTCGGTTACCTATCCAGTCGTGCGATTGAGCTTTGACAAAACGTATGATCTTCCGAAGGATATTGAGTGTAATTTACAGGCGCAACTTGATGTAAATGAACGTAATGCAGGATTGCGGACGAGCATCTATCAGACAGCGCCTGAACGCTTATTTGACCTTTTAGACCGTCTCCATCATAAGACGAATCAGCGGGTGGTCATCCTCGTGGACGAATATGACAAGCCGATTCTGGATGTTCTTGAATATCCGGAACAAGCGCGTGCCAATCGGGAGTATCTGCGGGGGTTCTATGGCATCATCAAAGATAGTGCGGCGCATGTCCGCTTTGTGTTTGTGACGGGTGTGAGCATGTTCTCCAAGGTCAGCCTGTTCTCGGGCTTGAACAATCTCAAGGATATCAGTCTTGATCCGCGCTATGCCACAATCTGCGGGTATACTGACACCGATATCGATACGGTGTTCGCTCCAGAACTGGAAGGGTTGGACCGTGAGGCCATCCGCACCTGGTACAATGGCTATAACTGGCGTGGCACCGAGCGAGTTTATAATCCGTTTGATGTACTTCTGTTGTTCGATGAACGGGAGTTCAAACCGCACTGGTTCGAGACAGGGTCCCCGAACTTTCTCTTTGAGACCCTCAAGAAAATATCCGTCAGTTTGAAGGAACTAGAGAACCGGACGGTCGACCGATCCTTGATTTCGAAATTTGATGTGGAAGACATCAGTCCCGAGGCTCTTCTATTCCAGACCGGCTATCTGACCATTACAGACGAGAAACAAGAGGGGCACAGGACAGTTTACCGATTGGATTATCCTAATCAGGAAGTACAGCTGAGTTTGAATGATGAGTTACTGGCTTATCTGAATCCGACAAATCGCGTGCCCTCGGAGGAGGGGGAGACATTACGCACTCTGCTTGAGGAGAATGACTTTAGAGGGTTTGCGGAGACCCTTAAGGCTTATCTTGCGAGTATTCCGTATCAATGGCACAACAGTGATCAGGCGCACTATGAAGCCTGGTACGCGAGTTTGTTGCATATGGGGTTTCGGGCGATTGGTGTGGATGTTCGAGCGGCGGAATTCTCAAGCCATGGTCGTGCCGACATGGTGGTCTTGACGGGTGGGCAGGTGTTTATCTTTGAGTTCAAGATGGTGGCAACTGCGGGGGAGAACGAAGCGGCGTTAGAGACGGCACTCGCCCAGATTCGGAACAAGGGCTATGCTGAGAAATATCGCGACCGGCAGGAACCCATCCATCTGATGGCGATCGCCTGTGGACGCGATACCCGCAATCTATTGGACATCCGGGTTGAGCCAGTGTCTTTTCGTAACGAGTTGATCTGACCCTCTTTTCAGGATCTACGGTAAGTCGGTACCACGGACTGTTCCTTGTCCTCATTCCTGTTTGTTTTGCAGACGCTAAATACATTTAGAAAAAAATTTCCGAAAAATAATGAAATAATGAAATTTGGTTATTTTTTCAAAAATTTTGTTAAAAATAAGCAAAGACCCCTGAATCAGCAGTGCTCTGTGTGACGCCGATGGAGTCGCCTGCATGATAGGTGCACTCCACACAAAAAACACTAAGCACAGCACCTTTTATCACCGCAAATAAGCGATAAATCAATTGAGAGACGCATTCCTAATATCGCCCCTCAATATCAGCCCAAACAACAAAAAAATCGTAAGAAAAAGAATTAATTTATCTTATCTGCAAACGCACTAAATTACCAACTCACCGACAAAGAAAATCACTTGTGGTTATCAAGAGCCTAAATGATTACCGTCAGATAATTATGCCGTTTTTGAAATGACTCTAACAAAATTCGAAACCACAAAAATTACCGCTAACGCACAAACAATAGTTGGACCCGTCGGTGTATCAAAATCAAAGGAAAACCGTATCCCGCCAAGCGTACCAATCGTGCCAATGATCACAGCCAAAATTGCCATGAATTCCGGTGTTCTCGCAAAACAACGCGCAGAGGCCGCAGGAATTACCAAAAGTGCCCCTATCATTAAAACACCGACAACCTTTATTCCCACCGCAACAGTAACAGCGAGAGCCAACGTTAGAATTAACTTTTCCCGCCTTTCACTAACGCCTGATGTGTGGGCCAAGTCTGAACTCACCGTAGAAATAAGTAAAGGAGACCATCGCCACAGAATTAGGGCGATGACACAAAGTGCTCCAATCCAAATGATCGTTAAATCGGATTTCGATACTGCAAGAATATCCCCGAATAAAAACCCACGTAAATCAACTCGGATTCCACCAACAAAAGAAGCTGCTACTAACCCAACTGCCAATGATGAATGGGCAATGACACCAAGTATCGTATCCAATGCGAAGGTTTTTTGCCTCATAATACTAATAGACAACGCCATCAACAGGGCGGTAACCAAGGTACCAGCAAATATTGACACCGAAAGCGCTAAGGACAAAACCACTCCCAAAATAGCAGCATGCGCTGTCGCATCCCCAAAATAAACCATTCGATGCCACACCACAAAGCAACCTAAAGGCGCTGATGCAAATGAAACACCAATACCCGCAAAAACAGCTCGAACTAAAAAATCATCAAGAATCACTGTACACTCGTTAACGCCTGCTTGTTATTTTTAGAGTGATCATGTCGATAGAGTGCAAGCGCGCCAGAGCCAATTGTACCAAACATTTTTTGCCATTCAATATTCGAAGAAATTACCTCTGGAGAACCTTCGCAACAGATATGCTTATTGAGACAAATAACCCGATCGGAAGCACTCATTACGACACGCAAATCATGACTAACCATCAAAACAGCGCATTGTAAATCACGTCGTAATTCTTCAATTTTTTTGTAGAAGGCAACCTCACTATTTTGATCAAGGCCTTGAGCTGCTTCATCAAGAAGGAGAATTTGAGGTTTTTCCAGAATAGCACGAGCAAGTAAAACACGTTGAAATTGACCCCCGGACAATTCCGACATTTGACGATCTGCTAAACCTGCGATATCGGTACTAATGAGTGCCTCATCAAGAACGCTACGTCGTTGCCACACTGGTAATTTCAAAAACCTTAAGACAGTCAACGGTAGTGTTTGATCAATTTCAAGCTTTTGCGGAACATACCCAAGGCGCAATCTAGGTTTACGATACACCTTTCCTGTAGTTGGGGTCACTGCACCGATCAAAACCCTCAATAACGAAGACTTACCAGCCCCATTGGGGCCAACGATAGTAATAATTTCCCCAGATTTAATTCTAAAATCTATGTCACGTAGTACAATCTCTCCGTTTAATCGAAGCGATAAACCTTTTGTCTCAATCAACGAAGTTACCGTCAATGTTGACATTCTTTGCAAAGCCCCTCAGCTTCAACAATAGCACATTCGATGGAAAAATTCGCATCATCTGCTAAACTGCCCAGTTCACCGCTAATTGAATGTTTAGGAGTTTCATTGACCGATTTGCAACTCTTACAAATAAAAAATGCAGGCGAATGCGACACACCCGGATAGTGACAGGCAACAAAAGCGTTCAGACTTTCAATTTTATGTGCAAATTGATGACAAACAAGAAAATCCAGCGCTCGGTAGACAATCGGAGGCTGTGAGCCAAAGCCTTCATCTCGCAATCTATTCAAGATATCATAAGCACCCATCGCTGAGCGAGTACTAAGTAGAATTTCCAATACCCTCCGCCGTACAGGGGTGAAGCGCAAACCGTCATTCGAACAACATTTCTTTACGGCTTCAATAGCTTGTATTATATCAACCGGATAAGCATGTTTGTCAGGCTTTGAAACTAACACACCACAAACTCCTAAATTCCTAATTAGTGTCTGTAAAAAAACCCTAAATTCGATATTAAAACGCTGAAAAAGTTGACTCTTTTGTCATTTTTCTCTGGCGAAGATTGCGGGTATTTGGTACAATATCATCAATTTTAACTAGGATTTGCCCCAAATCGGCAAATCTTCGCCAGAATCTCTCGAAAGAAAGGTCACATTATGCGCACATCCTTC
>JAPORV010000168.1 GCA_026710055.1 Aestuariivita sp. | reverse complement strand
GGCCCTGCTCAAACCAATCGGGATGTGGTATTGTTCTCAATGAGACGACTCACTACCATTCACTACAAATAAGACAACAATTTAACAATTCCTAGCATCAATTCAATAACGACGGCATACTAGGGTGCCACTGTATTGATTTCACAGATCGTAAAGGTCGGAAACGGAATAGGTTTATAATTGCAAACGGCTCTTATGATAAAGAAATCTCTACTGATCATTCTTTAATTTATCTCGAAGAACCGCCAAACGACCGATTAATGGTGCCAACTCACGTGTCTGACGGCGCGTCAGCACTTTAATTTCAGAAAGATTACTCAGCAACTCACCTATAAACAACGTATCCGATAAACTCTCACGCGGGAAGTTTTTTTCTTGAAGCGCAATTCGCTTGTCAAATTCATTATTATCACTTGCGAAAGTCTGTGAATGATTCAATTTTGAATTCAAACTATGGTTGGTTAAGTTTTCGGAGCTCTCTTGGGCTTCATGATATTGAAAAAATTCATCTGCAGGCAATTTCACATCCACCTCTTCCACCTCTATCTGATCATCTAAATCAGAATGGGACGTGACGTTGTCTCTCGTGGTACCAATATCTACCAGAATGTTTTTCACGGAAAAATCAATTTCTCGCTTACTTTCTGATTGATCCTGACTTGAAATTTCATGGCACTCCGCATCAACTTTACCTTCAGAATCCAGCATGGTTGATGCTTCTGACCCCAATTCTAATGGCCTTGAAAGATCAGTGATGTAACGCATGCCATTTTTCTTAATTAAATTCTGCACGCCTTTAATGGTCATGCCATCTTCACGAAGCAATTTCTTTACACCACCCAACACCAGCATATCTTTTGGTCGGTAGTATCTCCGCCCACCTGAAAGTCTAACAGGCTTAATTTGTGGAAACTTGCTCTCCCAAAAACGAAGTACATGAGTTTCTAACTCTAACCAATCAGCCACTTCACTAATGGTGCGAAAGGCCTCAGCCGATTTAGCCATTGCGATTTCGCCTTAGTGTCTACTGCCGATTGCCTTCAGCAACTCGAGCCTTTGTCTTTCTTGATGCACGAAACGAGACCACACGTCGCGACTCAATTTCCACTTCAACACCCGAGCTTGGATTCCGACCAACGCGAGGCGTTTTTTCTAGAATATTAAAAGTCCCAAATGATGACAGCTTGACCGGTTCACCTCGAGCCAACGATTCCGAAATCAATGCTAGTATCGAGTCCACAATTTCTGCACACTTACTTCGCGACAACCCACTTTCTAAATAAACGCGCTCTGTAAGTTCCATTCGCGTGACTGAATTTTTTTCTTTACTCATTGTACTTCCATATTTTATCCAAAACTTTGAAACGAGAATGACAGAATGTCAACAAATATCCTACATAAAATAATGCTTTCAAATCACTATTTATCTCGTAATATTATCAATTCACCACCGTAAAACAACCGAACCCCACGCTAATCCACCACCGATTGCTGTAGCAAGTAACACGTCACCAACTTTAATCTGTCCGCGCGCGACACCAATTGATAGAGCTAAAGGAATTGAAGCTGCCGATGTATTGCCATGATCCTGAACTGTTAAAACAACCTTTTCCATCGGTAAACCCAATTTACGTGCAGTGCTCTGAATAATGCGGATATTAGCTTGATGCGGGACAATCCAATCAACATCTGCCGAGGTCATCCGCGCTTTCGTCAATGCATTTTCTGCAGTTTGTGCTAACTTTTCAACAGCATGCCGGAATACCTGATTACCCTGCATTCGCAAATAACCCGTTGTTTGTGTTGCCACACCTCCATCAACATAAAGTAAATCACGATACTGACCATCAGAATGCAAATCTGTTGACAGCACCCCGTGATCAGCAGAACTGCCTATACCTTCACGCGCTTCAAGAATAAGTGCTCCTGCACCATCACCAAAAAGTACACAAGTAGACCGATCAGTCCAGTCAATAATTTTCGAGAATGTCTCGGCACCAATAACCAATACACGCTTTGCTTGTTCCGATAAAATTAATGCATTTGCATTCGAAAGAGCAAATACAAAACCAGCACAAACTGCTTGCAAATCAAAGGCAAACCCTTGTCGCATATTCAACCCAGCCTGAACAATCGTTGCAGACGAAGGAAACGTCAGATCAGCCGTTGATGTGGCTAACACAATCGCATCTATGTCTTGAGCCGAAAATTGCGCTGACTCCAAAGCAGCCTTCGCCGCCGCAATTCCCATATCTGACGTGGTTTCACCTTCAGCCGCGATATGTCGCCTCTCAATGCCCGATCGAGTCTGAATCCACTCATCTGTCGTATCAAGCGTTTTCACTAACTCTGAATTTGGAATGACCCGTTCAGGAAGGTAGTGACCAACACCTGCTACAACCGCACGACATGTCATTTAAGTATTATCCTTCGTCTTTCTGCAATTTTTCCAACTCTAAATTCCTCAAAACCATATCAACGACCAATATCTCATGGCTGAGAAAGTGATGCGGCGGTGGCAACACGTGAAGCTATTTTTTGCGCAAAACCTGATTGCGCCAATTGAAAGGCCAATTTTACCGCCGCCGAAACACCGGTCGCATCAGCGGAACCATGCGACTTAACGACCGTACCAGTAAGACCAAGAAATACGCCGCCGTTAACACGTCGAGGATCAATGCGCTTTTGTAATCTTCTAAAAGATGAGACTGACAAAATGGATGCCAAACGAGACAAAGGTGTGTACCGGAATGCTTCACCTAATAAATCACCAATCAAATTTGCTGTACCCTCACCCGTCTTAATGGCAACATTTCCCGTAAACCCATCAGTCACAATTACATCACAAACATTACCTGGAATATCGCCTCCTTCAACAAAACCCACAAACTCATATTTAGCCTCACCAGAAAAAGAACCAATCAAATCATAGGCACTCTTTAAGACAGCATGCCCTTTATTCTGCTCAATCCCTACGTTCAATAATCCAACTCTTGGACAACGTAAATTCAAACCATTCCGTGCATATGATGATCCCATAATCGCAAATTTCAATAAATCCTTCGCATCAGCACGTACATCAGCACCAGCGTCAAGCATCACATTAAATCCTTGTGGATTTCTTGATGGCCATAAAATCGCAAGTGCAGGGCGATTAATACCTTCCAGTTTTCGCAAACGTATCATACTCAATGCCATTAAAGCACCTGTATTTCCACAAGAAACTGCAACGGTCGCTTTCCCGTCACGAACAGCTTCAATCGCTGACCACATTGATGTACTCTTCCCATGACGTAAAACTTGAGTAGGTTTATCTTGCATTCGTACAGTATCTGGTGCATTCTGAAAAATCACGCGATCCATAAGATTTTTTTTTCGCGCAACAAGTGGCTTTAAAGAAGCTACCGGACCGTGAAGAATAAATGCAATTTTTGGATTTTTTTTTGCTGAATGAGCAATGCCCGCCACAACAGCAGCGGGCCCAACATCACCACCCATTGCATCAACCGAAATTACAGTGCGGGTGGTGTCGTCATGTGTATGTCGTGAAATGACCATTATGTATGCGCAGGTAGGATCCTGCCAGTTAGGCTAAGTCCTCATCTAATTCCATTTGATCGAATTTCGGAACGACTTCCATATCTCTGTAAGTGCCGCAGGCACCACAAACGTGATGAAAACGTTTTGGCTCACCACATTCAGCACATTCTACTGAATTCACGGTACGCAATGCATCATGAGCCCGTCGTTTGTCTCGACGTGATTTTGAAACCTTGTTCTGCTGAACAGCCATGTTATACCCTATATTTCTAAGCGTTACGCTTTGCCAATCAAGGACACGCATGACGCAGTTAAAGCCGTGGTCTCCAACATCAACAAACGACAATTAGGACGGTACTCACGATATGTCCAAGTCAAGACCTGCCAAAAAAACAAAATACTTAAATTCTAACGCTATGCAACCAATTTTTTATCGTTTCTAGTAACTACCCGCCTACTTAAATTAGCTTGATTTTTTGAGGAGTTATATATAGATCTGCAAAAATTAATTTCTCAAGCGATTCCCTAGATTCCAATTACATTTATCGACTTGGAGATTTAGACTTTTATAAAAGTCTAACGAGAGAGCGAGTAGCGATTGTTTTTATGCGAATTTATTAAGTCGCCCGTTCATCAATTTTGCCTTTTATATGTCACCCTGATATAATCACCTTTAAGTTTCACTTTGACCTATCTACATTATTTGTTATCCAAAGACAGATTAATTTCTTTTGTTTTTAGTATACAGACCAGATTTTAATGAGCATCTCACTTGTAAGCCTCATTTTTTCTCCAGCGTTTGAAAATTCACGCAAACAAGACGGATATCGGTCTGAAATCAATCGTAATTATGAAACTGAAGCACTCAATGTGCCTTGCCACAAGGGATGAATTCCTCTCAAAAGTATCACTGTAGTTTACACAGCGAACAAACAAGTAAATTCCAGCACTGCATTTACAACATCAATTTACCAAAACAAGCGCATCTAGTACTACCGCATTCGACCATCGCATCAGTACAACATACCAATCGCCTTGAGAAAATAAATTCCTTTACTGGCAAACCATTTCAAACATCAACCCCGACTTTGATTCTTTTCGTCAATAATGTTGGGACTTCATCACGATCTCTGATGCATCCCTCAATTGGATGACTGGCATTTACGCTATGACAAGCACAAATGATCAAATATAAAAGCAGTAATGGAATCAGATGTTTATCTCGTAACCACGCGCTTCCAGAAGATTATCGGCGACCCCGCCAAGATGACAGTTAACCAAGCTCAACAGCAAGCCATAAACTTGTCAGCTTCCCTACAAGCGGGACAATCTGATAAAGAAACTGTATTCGACACAATAGCGGTCGAAAGGTTTTGCTGTTAGAGCCGTCAGTAGAAGCCGAGAACGCTTACGATAAACCAGAACTATTTTCATAGGTATATCCTACCTTGCTTTACCGGAAGATGGATTACCGATATTACTTCTAAAGATGTGCATAACTGGTTCACGTCACTGCATGCGACGCCACGTCCCGTTCGCCAAAAATCTTCTCGCTATACGGGTTTCCCCTCGCCATTTAAGCCGTCAAGCTCTATTAGTGGCTTGGTCAAAATGGGGACATAGGGCTCCGGAGAAGTTAGCGATTTTTAATCAGATCGCGCTAAGTCCAATATAATCGAAAAGATTGAGTGCATTACTTCGACACCAACACCTTTCTGTAAGTTGAATTCTCGTGGAAGTTCAGCAATTCCCGCTAATTTTTTTTATTCAATTATTTCAATTGCTTACAAAAATCAATAGAAAATTCTTCGGTGACTTTTGAGTTGAATATGTGAGAATGCTCGCAACAATCATAAAAAGCGAGCAGGTTCATGAAACAGTC
>JAPORV010000101.1 GCA_026710055.1 Aestuariivita sp. | reverse complement strand
CGGCGATCAAGGTAAACAACTGGTAGAAAAAATCTGTAGTCTGGTTGAGTTTCACGATAGCTTAAGCCCGTATTTCTCGCCGTTGGAAGTAGATGAACACACAAAAACAGTACGTAATGACGAATAAGCAGAGCGTCATGAGCTATGAAATTTTCAATCTCCATCCTGATCGCGCAGGAATTTAAAGTCCTTATCACTAAGTCCTATTCGTTTCTCCAGAATTGTGATGATTTCTTCTTCTCTAGTGCGCAAAAATGTCCTATACCTCCTGTAATCAAGGAGTTCCCGGTCTATTAGTGCTCGCTTAAGCTCCTTGTCAGGCACATCTTGTAAATAATCCTTTGGATGTCGATTATATTTATTAATATTCTTACCCTTCGGGAGTAGCCAAAGGTTAGCAAAATGATTGACATCAGCCGCTTCGAAATTTTTCTCGCGAAGTTTTGAGCGGGGAAAGATATGATCCATCTCCTGCGTGTTTAAGTTAAAGTGAGTTTTTGTACCAGATTGTTGTTGAATTACGCAAGCAGCAAGTTCGGAATTTCTTTGGACAAGTCTCCTGTCCCATCCATCGACACTCTCCCAATAGTTAATCCATACAATTAATCGCTCGATAGGAAACGTCTGTTGTTCGTTATTTGAAAGATGCGAGAGTTCATTACGAATGAACAATCCAAGGCGACTATCTGCCCAACGTCGAAATGGCTGGGTGAAACCACACAGAAATAATGATTTTCGGAAATTTACTATCTCAGAGTTTGGGAGTTGCAGCTTTGGGCAATGAAAAAAATAGTATACGAATGGAATAAGGTTCGCATCGCCACCTAATATTTTACTACTGGATATCCTACAGTGTTGTTGCACATTATCTATCGTTGATTGAATTGCTTCGCAACATTTTTCGAATGAAGATCGGACTTTTTCCATGTTTGATTTCTTTCTGAGCAGGTCTACATCAAACTTTGTGCCAAGACCAGATACCGCAAAAAGGGCTCGGATGACAAAATCAATATCCAACCCGAATGAATTGCCTTGGTTTATCCGTTCTACAAATTCGGGCAGTGCCGTCGATGATTCTTTCCAATTCAGCTTCATCATGCTGAATATCAACTCTGATCGATTTAGCGGTGTTCCTTGTCTATTGATTCGATAGAATATCTCCAACACATCAGAATCTGTCTGTCGTTCTGGACTATCTTGGGGCTTATTCTCATCAATTACCAGTGCCTTCAGAATGTTTACCTCTTTCGTTAAAACACCATCAAGTTTACCGGTATTGACTTCAAGCCGGTCTTCCTCCTCTGATAACTGATTTTCATCAGAAAGATTCAGCTTTTCAATAATTTCAGTGCGAAGTTTCTTCTTCTCGGAGGCAGTCTTGGAAAAGAGATCTGAAACTTTTAGAAAGTATCTAAGCTCACCTTCTTCTCCGTATGATACCGACATGCTCGTATCATTGTTTCTTTTTTCTGATTCCGAGTCTGTCATGAATTCAAATGAATATTTATCTTCCTCAAAGTTATCGGACACTCTCCCACTCAAAACATCGAAATAAAGAGATTTGCCCTGATACTTTCCATATAGTGCGACGTATAAAGACTGTAAGCGTTGCTGGCCGTCCAAGACTACCTTGAGTCTTTGTTTCTTCTTATTTTCCAAAAAGTCTGTCGGCGATGTCGACCCTACGGCCTCGTCAAACCGTCTATATTGAATATCGTTATAGGTTTCCCACATTAGAATAATACCAATTGGATAACCTCGAAGAATTGAATCCAAGAGCTTCTGGATTTTTTCTTCATCCCAAACAAAATTCCGTTGTATTGCAGGTAAAACAATCTCTTGGTTTTTAATTTGATTAAGCAAAGTGATTATATTCACGCATTCTTCCCCTGTCTGAGATTATGAATCGTCGATATTTGGTAGAGGCTACGGCAGTATGTCTGGTTAGTTATTGTCGTCACACATCGGATGATACTGTGAGTTATATATCAATCGGAAATTCCACGGGATAATCCTCGGAAACCTCCTCGGTCGGATCGAAGAATTCCGGTGCGACTTGGGCTGCTTCCTCTTCATCCTGCTGTTCAGCAGTTTCCTGTTTTGCTTGTGCGGAGTTAGGTTCAGCACCGATGGGAACCTCCTGCGCTACCGCCGTAACAGCAGCGAACAAAACAAGCAAAGAAGTCATTCTATAACATCGCAGAATACCTTTCCGCTGTTGGCTATCTATTATTTTCCATTTACGAACATGATTTGTGTTTTTCGCAGTTTCCATTTATTTTTCCAGTAAAGCTTCAATTTCACTGGCCAGGGTGGGCAGGTTTGTTTGTACGACATCCCATACCAACCTATCATCCACATGTGCATAACCGTGGATTAGGACATTGCGGAAGGCGATGATGCGTTGGTGGTTGCTAATTCGTGACGCAATAATTTGGTTATCTTTGGCCAACTGTGCCATAGCCTCGCCGATAATTTCAAACTCGCGTTCGACCGCTGCGCGCAACATCGCGTCTGCCTCATAATCCGGGAGCGTCTTGCCAGTAGTGAACTCCTTCAGTAATTCAACGGCACTTTGAATGTCGTACAGATACTTCCGCTCTTCAAGTTTCATAAACCGGAGTTCTCGTTTTCTCGACCGATTGGAGAAAATAGGGATTCTTGATGGCGGACCCGATTACCAGGTCCACTGGGCAATCGAAAAGCTGTTCCAGAGATTCCAGTAAGCCGAAGTAGGTATCGGCATACTCACCGGCAGGCAACGGTTGGAACTCTACTACAAAATCCAGATCACTTTCCCCTGAGTTATACCGCGCGGTTGCGGCGGAACCAAACAGGTCGAGCCGTTGTACGCGGTAATCGATACAAAGTCGCTCCACCTCTTCGAGCCGATCATTAATTTCTGAAATCATACGCCCCATAATTCCAATGATGCGTTCAGCGCAGGATTAGCCTGCACGACAAATCTTTGTAAACGCTCAGACAAGTGCTTGCATTTATATTCTTTAATTTGCCTGCTAATAAGCATAATCTCCCAATCATATCTGGAATTTTCCATTTTGGGGCAGCGTATGGAAAAAGCCCAACCTGATAAATTGGCCTCTTTGTATTTAGCGAAGTTTCGGCCAACTGTATTATTGGTGTTCATGTCCAAAACAAAAACGGCGATAAATAAATCAGGACTCTTGTTTACTTCGTTTCTGATATGCTCAAACCTCTTGTTATTATTCTTGCATTCCTCAAGCAAAAATTTTCCATAGGGGTCCAGCAATATAAAATCGAATTTTTGTGAGTACTCGGCATCAAAAATCCTATAACCGTCGTCCTCTGGCAAACGCGGTTCTATCATAGCCAAACCCGAATGTTTCAGATCACGCCGTGCATCTTCATTCTTGTCTGATACTTGAATGCAAATCTCAACGCAACGATCTTTTGCTACTTGCTGAACCAGATGACTGGAACCCAAGTACTTACCGCCCTTACCACCATTAATCTGCGCTTCGGCAAGAACGGTTCCAGATAATATCCCCAATCTGTTCTTAGCAGGTTCTTCCAAGGCACCCCATGGACAGCCGCCAAATGGATCTGCCATACGTAAGATACGATTACCGTAAGTGTCGCCCCACCATGCAACAAACTCGGCCAGCAATCCGTGCTTAATGATATCGCCAGGATTGCCCATCTCGTACTTCAGTTTATGACCCATAGCTGATTTCTTGCTATATTTCCATCGATTAATAATGTCATTCAAGGGGCAAACCTTTCTTTAGCGGGCGAGACGACGAGCTAAGGATTTGATCTTAATGAGACGTTCTCTTGATGAGGGGTGCGTCAAGCTGTAACCGCTTCTACGCTTTTTGTTTTTTTCCATCAGTAGTTCTTCAAGACGCACAGCGCCTTGTGGATCATAGCCCGCTTCAACTGCCCATACTGCGCCTAAATAGTCGGCTTCCCTTTCATGATCTCTGAGATAACGTGTTGCCTCGACGCTGAATGTGGCTGTGTCTTTTTTAGCCCTATTTTTTCCGTGTTCAAGTTTGATGTGGGCTAGCTCATGACCAATTAACGCAGCGGCCATGTGTACATCGCTCCCGAGAAAATCCAGCATGGCGAAATTAATACCGACGACATTTACGATTATCTGATCATTTTCAGCGTGGTAACTTTGTTCGTCATACGTGATGGTGAATTCTGAATTGGCTCTAATGCGGGCAGAGCCATCTCGCCGAGTGGTGATGATTTGCTCCTTTGAAGGGATAAGTTTGACATATCTGGTGCTTGCGAAGGCATTCGCGCTGTCACCATTAACGATGAACAACTCCGCTCTTGTTTCTGATACTTCCTCAATGGCTTTCATAACCGAATAGAGGTATATCATCTGCTTTGTGTCAATTTTCTTAAGCGGTTTATTTTTGCCAACTGAGAAATCAGGTGGCAACATCAACTCAATAGTTGGCGAATCTATTTTTGCAAGGTCATTGATACTCCATGAGAATCGTAATTTTGCATACGATGAGTGACTAAAGAATAATAAGATTAAGAGCATTCCACTGATGGCAAAGTCACAATGAACCCGTGTTTGTCCACAGTTCAACATAATCATATTCTCACTTATTTTGTCCCCGATTTAGGATCGAAGTGTTGCCGCAGCACATCCTTTACATATTCTGGAATTCTTTTCTCGTCCTTCGCTGCTTGTTCCTTCAACTGATCATATTCAGCAATTTCTCCCCCAGTCCATAACACGTCAAGTCTCCGTATTTGTTTAAGGGCAATATGGGTATAGTCCTCTGGAAATGCCCAATAACAGGACCGACAATTATCAACCTCTTTCACAAGCCAATTCTCACAGTTTTCACAACTCCACGACTTTGCTCTGTTAGCAGATGCACATAGCAGCATATACTCATGCATGTCATCCGTCAGATTTTTATTGTCCCCAACTATTTCAAAGGGAATCCGGTGGTCTATTTGCAGATCGCGTTCTGGAAATTTCTCAAGATAAATATTGCATTTCGAACCATATTTTTCCACCAGTACAGTTTTCAATTTTGATGAAAATGCGGTTCTTCCCGATAACTGAGTAGCTCGCACCTGCGCAGGGTCACCGAATTTATACGCTGCAATCTTGCGACCACTTTTCCCCTGAACACGAAAAGTGGTTATGGGAATCCCGTGCTCTCGAACATCCCTTATGGCCCTTGGCGGATGATTATATCCATACAAATCTTTTAGTTCTTCTGTTGTAATCTGGCCATGCTGCAGGATATGGTCAATTACAGTCCTGGGCCGTTTCGATGTTACACTTTTCAGCAGATTCAGGAAATCATCCTGATACTCTTGGTCACTCATGCAGCAAATAATTCCCTCTGTGTCTGCACAGGCGCATTGATGGGGTGATCCGGGGTGTATTGCAGACGTTT
>JAPORV010000255.1 GCA_026710055.1 Aestuariivita sp. | reverse complement strand
TAAATTGCGTAACTATATGAAAATAAAAGAAAAAATATTCTAGCGGGAATTGCTGCAGAAATAGGCACACTAGAAATTTTACTTCATTATTTTCCAAGAGATGTTACTAACAGAACTTCGTTATTATAAAAAATATGTTGAATTATGCTTCTGGATTGCCACTTCACAGGTCGGGATGGGGAAATCGACGCATTTTTACCTTGATGAATAGCCTATAAACGAAAGCGGAAATTATAAACATGCAGATTTTGTCGTTCCTGTTTACCCGGAAATGATCAATCATTTCATTAATGAATACTTGCCTGTAAACGCCAAGGCTTGTTACGTATGTGTTTATGATCACGCACAGGATTTAAAGAAGCTAAGTATTGGCTCGCGATTGTGGTCAGTTTCTCAATGCATTTATATGCGGATTTACCCAGTGGAGTAAGAGACCCAAAATCGCATGTGCGAAGTAAGGTTAAATTTAAATTCCTGGTGATTATTCAGCACCCCAAAATGTGCGATATGTAGAGTTTTTTGAGTAGAATGTTGGCATCTTGAATGTCAAGGTCTTTGTGGTCACTAAACGAGATGGCAAAGGCTGTGGTTGAGACCATTGTAACAAAAAGCAGGCAAGACATTCGGATGTCAGGATTTCTTGATCAACCCTAGTGCGATCGGGGACGTTTTCTTCTGATGGAAGGAGTGAGGACCTTTCGGCGGCCCTCATAGGTGGTGCGATTTGTGTGGTTTCGGATGCGGATATCTGGGAGTTGGAAGAGCAGCTATGCCGGCAGGATGAACGTCTGTCCGAACTGGAGCGTCGTCCCGGATTGAACAGGTTCAACGGCAGCAATCCGCTGGCCTCCGCGAGGCGGGGCTACGCATCACGGAAAAAGGCCGAGGTAAGAAGGGTTAGGCAGGGATGATGCTGCGACGAACAAAGAAGCCGGACCAGATTGAGCATCATTATCCAGATGTCTATGCGCCCTGCGTCAGCGTGTTGAATGAATAGATGTCGGTGGAGCAGGACATCCGGTAGGTCCACGATCTTGCTGGAGCCTTTGCCGTTGATGGTGACCGATCATATTGCTTACAGCGGTGTGTGTTCAACCTGTCAAGAGACAACGAAGGCCGTGTTTCCGGACGGGATCAAGACGACCGTTCAAGACGGTCCCCAACTGACCGGCCGGACGGTGTCTCTCAACATTTACCAGCTGATTCTAATAAAACGGCTGGTGGAAATCTTTCAGAACCTCTTTGGTGTCCCGATGGGCTGATCGATATCAGGAATTTTCCGACACGGTGCGGCGTGCGGTTACACAGGCACTGGTCACCCATAGGGATGAGACCGGAACCCGCGTCGAAGGCACGCCCCATTGGTTGCCTGTCGCTTGCACAACGCTTTTGACCTTTTTCTGGACCGGCGCTAGGCGTGGCGATGTGATACGCGACGCCATCGTCCTTGCGGTCCATGACGTCTGGAAGCCTGACGATACGATCCAGGGCGTGCAGCATGCTCTCTGTGTGTTGCGCACAGCTTACGCGAACGTAACAATCGGATTGAGTGTTACAATGAACCTTAGGCCGAAAACCTGACGACCGTGTTCAGAGATGCGATTCATCGCTATAACAAGGCGGATGGCGTACCGTCGCCGCCCTATAGCATTGATACTTGATCGGGAACGCGTATGATCGTTCTGTAGCGGACGGTCTTCGGTATCACGAAGTTCACTCTTCCGTTATTCTGCAGAGGACGGCGGAGGCGAAAGAAGCCGCGCTTGGGCCATAACTTAGTCCTTCGTTTGCGCGACCATCAAGACCCCATCTTACGCTTCACAATAAATCCTGACGTTCTGCCCACCAAGAATTTGGCGGAACGGAGCGTGCGGCCCGAAAAGGTGCAGCAGAAGATATCCGACCGCTTTCGCAGTCGGTCCGGCGCAACCATCCTCACCGTCATCCGGACGGTGCTCGCGACCGCGTGCAAACAGGGCTCGAACATGTTTGATACGCTCCGACGTTCGCCGAACAAACTGTCCGTTGCACTGGTCACAAACACCTAGAGATAACAGAGAACGCCGTCTCTCCCGCGCCGCCCGTGATGTCCAACCATTAATATAAACAAACGTGCATTCCGGGTTCACAAAGATTGACCGTGTAATATTTCTCCAGTCAACCTGATATGTGGTCGCAGAAGTGCTGAATAGTTACCGTTGTTTTTTTCCTTGCTGGTAACCGATAGTGAGCAATTACATTAATTTTTGGCTTCCGTTTAGTGTTTGATTAATAATCGTCTTCTTCAGTAAGTTGGATTAGAAGTCCAGCACTGGACAACTGTCATTTTGATAGTAGCCAACGACTTTTATTTCCCCGTCAATAATTTTCTGCCGCGCTGTATCTACGGCTTTTCTCATTTCGTCGCTAACGATTGATGCGTTATGTTCATCCAAAGCATAACCAACGCCGTCTTCGACCAGTCCCAGTAGAAATACACCTGTTTCTACGTCAGCACCGGCATTCATGGCTTCGTAAACAGCAACGTCAACTCTTTTTATCATTGATGTGAGTACGGATCCTGGATGCAAGTAATTCTGGTTGGAATCAACCCCAATTGAGTAGATTCCCTCATCCGCCGCGGTTCTAAGTACACCTAATCCTGTGCCGCCGGCCGCTGCATAAATTACGTCAGCCCCTTGACTAATTTGAGACTTTGCAAGTTCTGAACCCTTTACCGGGTCATTCCATGCCGCAGCGGTGGTTCCTGTCATATTCGCAATTACAGTAGCGTTGGGGTTTGTTGCCTTGACACCCTGCGCATAACCACAACCAAAATGACGAATTAGGGGTATATCCATGCCACCGACAAATCCAACAGTGCCGCTCTCGGACGCTAAAGCTGCCATGATGCCAACAAGGTAGGATCCCTCGTGCTCTGCGAAACCTATTTGCCTTATATTCGGTGTGTCAAGCCATGTTACGTCAATTGCAACAAATTTCGTATCAGGATAATCTCTAGCAACCACTGATAAAGGATCCGCCATTGCAAAACTCATCGTGATCACGGGATTATACCCTGCTTCTGCGAAGCGGCGTAGTGCTTGTTCTCTTTGTGCCTCTGATTGTAATTCAATTTCCTGATATCTTTTGCCAGTTTCCTTTGCCCAACGTTGTGCACCATTGTGAGCGGCTTCATTGAAGGATTTGTCAAATTTTCCTCCAAGGTCAAAAATGAGAGCGGGTTCTGCTAGTGCTGAAACTGTGCAGAAAAATGAGATAATTATTATACTTATGGTTCGCTGAAAAAAGGCCATGTAAATTCTCCTGAAATTTGTTTTGGGTCGATTAATAATCAAGAATTTAGATTATATTGTGGTAAAGAATACAATTTAAGTGCTTTAATATTCCCAAGCACTGAAGAAGTTTTTCAAAGTTTTAGTGTGCTGTGGTAATTTTTGTGAAGTGCCTTGCGCAGTTAAATGGGAGGAGTTATTGAAAAAGTATTTTCAAATTCTAAAGTTGATAAATTAGCATTTGGCAGAGAATTCGATGGATTAATCTAAAAGCTTTGGTGGTTCTTTTAGATTTGGTTTTGCATTAAGTGGCCGTAGATAAAGTGGTGTTGGTTTTTTGGTTTTTTGGTTAATCCGAGTTCCTGTGATCTGTAAAATGGCGTTAATTTGTGTCATTTTTGATTTTGCGCTTGTCCATCCCTTCAATGAAGCAACTTGATCAGATGCGGATCCAATGACAATTGGATTCATACCATTAGCGATTTTATCAAGCGATGTATCCGTCAAATCACACCAACACGGTGATGTTATTTGACTTTTTTCGAATAGTTGAGCATAAATTCCATTTTGATAAGCATTTATAACTGCCAATCTGAGGTCGTCACGTCCCCAAGCTATTGCTTCCAGTAAGGAAACACCAACAGATGGAATGTTTAAGCCGAAAGCAAGCCCTCGGGCTGCCGACACGGATATTCGAATGCCAGCGAAATTACCAGGTCCGATGCCAACCCCGATGCCATCAACATCAGAAAAACACAATCCCTGATCGCTTAGTAGTTGTTTTAGCATTGGCATGAGAGACTCGGCTTGACCGCGTTTCATTTTCTCAAAGCGAGATTTACGAATTGTTCCGGTATGAATTGCAGCGGTGCAAAATGCGCCGGATGTATCAAATGCCAAGAGTACCGGGAATGTCATTTCGATTCTGCACTATGGTCTGAGCGTTAAAGTTTGAGGATTGGGAAACTTTTTATTTACTAGTAATTTGCTGTAAATCGGCAAAAGGAAGTGGCGTTGTATATTCTTGAAATAAGAGATATAATTAAATCTAGCGAGCGAGGTTGAAGGCGGTTAAAATTTAAAGGCCAACCGGACGCACTTCAGTTACTTCAGGTATATAATGTCGAAGTAAATTTTCAATTCCCATTTTCAGGGTAAGGGTGGAAGACGGGCAGCCCGCGCACGCGCCTTGCATGTGCAGATAAACGATACCGCGTTCAAACCCATGAAAAGTGATGTCGCCGCCATCTTGAGCAACGGCAGGCCGGACGCGCGTGTCTAGCAATTGCTTAATCTGATTAACAATTTCCGCATCTTCTCCAACATGTTTCGCGTGACCATCCTCTAACTGATGTTTGTCATTAAGAACAGGATCACAAGACTGAAAATGATCCATAATTGCGCCAAGTATGGCAGGTTTTAGATGATCCCAATCTCTCTTTTCTTCTTTGGTTACTGTGATGAAATTACTTCCAAAGAAAACGCCTGTCACGCCTTTAATGCTAAAAATCCGGGTTGCGAGCGGAGAGGCATCTGCAGTATCTTGGTTCGGGAAGTCCGCCGTACCAGTATTTAAGACAGTACAACCCGGTAGAAATTTGAGTGTTGCTGGATTAGGGGTAGATTCGGTTTGGATAAACATGAAATTTCTCCTTTGTCCGATGGTATCAACAATCACTAAAGACAATCAATACAGATTTTTCGTTGCACTTGCGAAGGACATGATGTTATTAAAGCAAAAATGTGTTACATTTATTTTAAATATGCACAGCCCAGACAACTGAATAGAATTCGCAGTGTTCAAAAGAAAAAATTCAATAAAATATGTAAATTCTTTCCCTTGATTTTAATGTGGATTATATAATGTGATATAACACAATAACACATTATGTTATCCTTAAATTTAAATCTAAACGTATTATGCTACATGCTGTCAAGTCGCCTTTATAATCCACCAGTCATTCCCGCTAACTTTTTTTCATGATGCCGTGCGGATGATTTTTGCGTCAACAAAATATCCACCTACCCAGCAGGCATGACAACCCTCGGATTGAAAAACCCGATGAAAAAAATGACACTGAAGGATGGAAAGGCGAGTGTGAGCACGGGATGGGCGTCAGGGACCACCTGAAAGCTGTGACGTTAACTCAGGTTTCATCAGGTTCCCTG
>JAPORV010000029.1 GCA_026710055.1 Aestuariivita sp. | reverse complement strand
CGGTGGATGAACAAGCGCGTGAACAGGCTTGTGAGTTTGTCGACGCTCGCTATCTAAAGGCGCCGTACTGTATCGAAACTGCAAAGCGCCCGGGTTAAGGGTTTCCAAAAAACCACTATCATGCGTTAAGGGCACAGATGCCGACCTTACGGGCACTTGAAATAAAAGACTCCAACGGTGACGAAAAGAAAGCTGGGCAAGGTTTGAGCCGGGAACAGTTTCGGCACAAACAAGGAAAGGCCTTGCAAATCGTATATTGGGGTCGTCGAGAACTCGAAAGTTACTTGTACCATCCAGAGACGCTAAAGAGATTTATAGCGCCCCAACTCGGCAATGAAAGGGCAACTGAAATTGTGAATGATCAATTTCCGTCAGCAATTATTCGCAATCCATTCGACGACGCAAACTCGCCGCAACCAGACAAAGACACAATCAAAGGGTTCTTGAACAGGGCTGACGTTAATCTAAGGGAAGCAGAATACTACAAAATAGCTCGCTGCATGATTCCTGAGGAGGTTCATCCAGATGTCGTTACCATGCTTGGAATAATTCAATTGGGGCTAATGAATGAGCGTTGAAAGAAAAAGTAAAATTTTTCCTTTTTGGTCAATATCCCCGTATAAGGAAATAGGTGCCTACGAAAGTCTTTGGAGCAACCCCAAAACCACATTCAGATTACTTGCAAAACACTTTGCTCAACAGCCAGAAAGCAAACCATCGGACTTTGTACCAGAGGATCAAGCCCAAACCTGCGCTCAAACCGTCACCAAGCGATTTAAAAATGCAGGAATCGAACGATTTGGCATCATGGTTCACGGCTCCCATGAATACTCGCGCACACTACGCGACCCCGATTATCCCGTGGAATGTATTTATTATCAAGGGTGGTAGAACCTAGTTGAATAACCTTCGGTTGCCGTCGTTGGGGCACTCAAAGCTTCGCAAAAGGGCCTTGTGAGAACACGCCGTCTTGTACGTGCACTTGTCAAAAACGATTATAAAGTGGTTTCGGGATTGGCTCCCGGAATTGATCGTAGTGCCCATGAAACCGCCCTTGACGAGGGCGGACGAACAATTGTCGTTCTCGGCCCCCCGTTGTCACATGCTTACCCGAAAGAGAATGCAGACCTCCAAAGAACAATCGCGAAAGAGTTCCTTGTGCTCAGTCAGATTCCGGTCCTTCGTTATGAGGCCCAAGACCACCGCCGCAATCGACTTTTCTTTCCAGAAAGAAACATTACCATGGCCGCCCTGACACAAGCGACCACGATTGTCGAAGCCAGCGATACATCGGGTACACTGGTCGAGGCCCGAAGCGCTTTAACATAAGGTCGCAAACTCTTCATTCTTGACAGATGTTTCCAACACCCACATCTGCGCTGGCCTGCCCGACTTGCGAAACAGGGTGTAATTCGCGTTCGGGACTATTATGATATCCAAAGACACCTTCCGAAAACTATTCACTGAAATTGATGCGTCAATACGACATCATTATTGGTTCCTCAACGAAGAGGACGTTTGCTACTCTACAGGCGAGCATACTGCGAGGAAAGGATATCAACACAGTACAACAAACCAACTAATATCCAATTTAAAAAAAGCTGATAGATCGACAAGCAAATGCTGAATGGAAATACAAGCAGCAAGCTATTTCTGCAGCTGCGGAAGCGTTTTGATTGGCATTAAAAGATAGCGATTTTGGCACCGTCCCGTTTATAACAATTCCGTCGTCAAAAGCCAAAGGTGATCCACTCTATGACGACAGGATTGTTCAGATGCTTGGTGCTGTTTATCCGCAATCTCCTCTGGATTGTCGCGAAATAATCATCCAAACAAAGACTCTTCCATCATCACACGGACGAGAAACAAGATGGCCCAGTCCAAGTAATATCAAAGAACATTACAGCATCAATCAGTCATTAACTCAGAACCTAAAGCCGACAATTGCCCTTGTGGATGACGTTTTTTTTGGGGGATGCTTTCACTACAGAAACTACGCAAGTATATGAACATGCACAGGTTTCAACGGCGCAATATGTAGCTGATAACGCACGTATCTACGGCAATGCGATGATGTTGGGCAATAATTGGATTGGAAACAATAATCACGTGGGTTGCGATAGCCCCCGTCAAAAGGTAACATATTGTCAGCAGTGAATGTGTTTTCAACAGATTTAAAGTTGAATATAGGCGCACAAAGTAATCTATTCATAACGCATACTGCACAGCGCACAGCCCAAGTCACGAAAGTCAGAAGTATGGTAGGTCCTATACATGCCTAACATTTCCTAACATTTAGCGAATAAGTCCTTGCTACACAAAACAGCATCGGAAATTATCTGGATGAAAATCCTTATCAATTTTGGCTACTGCCCTGCTTTGGGATATATTTTTACCTTGAGTTTATCTCTTATGCTGGTGTCTCAAAACAAATAAAATCAATATAGCAGCCACGATCACCTTTTTGGAAAATTGTTCCACTTCAAAGATTAATTGACGTTTGAAAAAAATATGACTGCACCAAGCCTCAATTTAATCAAACTATGTGTTGGCGCTGGCAGCATCCAAGACTTAATTGATTGGCAAATAACACCCCAAGCTAAAGGTCATGATGGAAAACCAAGACATGTAACACGAATGTGGCCACGGCGTTTTGATGAATTATTAAATGGCGGATCATTATTCTGGGTCATTAAAGGACATATTCTCTGCCGGCAAAAACTTATTCGATTTGATGAAGTCATTGGATTGGACGGAATCAAAAGATGTGGAATCGTGCTGGATCCTCAACTGATCAAGACACATGCGGTTCCTAAGCGGCCATTTCAGGGATGGCGATATCTCAAGAGTATAGATGCGCCATTTGATTTAAGTAATCAACTGGAAGAAGAAAACGCGTTCCCAGCTGAACTAGAGCGTTCCTTAAATAACATTGGCATTCGATAATTCAGCTAACAAATCAATGATTTTTTGATACTACACCTCAATGCAAAAATGATCTAGCTAGTGTCTGTTACCCCCCCCCCTTTTTTCTAGCGACTGTCAAGATACAAATATGAATATTTTCCATATAAAACTTGAAAAAACGATTGATAAAGACGCGATTAACGTCAAGTATTATTCAATTCCGGTACGAAACATAAAGTCTAATAGCAACTGCTTATCTTCTTTTGAAAGAAGCGCCGTTTGACTTTGCCATAACGTTGCCTCACTCTTCAGAATTAAACCGTCTGATAATACCTTTAAGTGATTTGCACGTAATGTCTCGCCTGTCGATGTAATATCTGCAATCGCTTCCGCGATTTCATTTTTTATTGCACCTTCCGTTGCACCTTGACTGTCCACAAGTGAATAATCTGCAACACCCGCAGAACTTAAGAAGTCTCGCACTAAACGATGATATTGTGTAGCTATTCTTAATCGTATGCCGTAACGCGCACGAAAATCAGCAGCGGCGGCATCAAGATCATCAAGTGAGTCAACGTCAATCCAGAATTTCGGTACCGCAATAACTAAGTTTGCTTTGCCAAAATTCAAAGGCATTAAACACTTCACTTGGCGTTCCCGAAGTGGTAATTTTTCATGAATTAAATCTGTACCTGTTACGCCTAAGTGCAAACGACCCGCAGAGAGCTCGCGCGGAATTTCCCCAGCAGAAAGAAGAACCAGTGTTAATCCATCTATATCTTCAGTAAGCGTAGAATACGTACGTTCGGATCCTATACGATTAATGCGTATTCCTCGTTTCATTAACCAGTCAAATGTCTGAGACATTAACCGACCTTTTGACGGAATCCCAAGTTTCAATGTCATGAAATGAGCTCAAGAATTAAGTCAGGACGAATCGCGCCGCCAACAGCTAATCTTTTTTTCCTTGTGTCTAATTGAACCGTTAAAGCATCATAGCGACCGCCGGTTGAAACCGGTGGTAAGTTCGGTCGATCATTGGCAAAAAAACCAAAAACAAAGCCGTCATAATATTCCATTTGAGTACGACCATAACAAACTTCAAAATCAATAGAATTAACGTCTATGCCATTGTTTACAAATGAGTCAGTACGAAGCTTTAGTCGATTTAAGATTGAACGAATGGCTGGAATATCTGTTGAAATTTCCTCTAAATGTTCAATTACTTTCGGAATTTTCCCACGTATTTCAAGCAGTTGATCAAGTGCCGTCAGCTCAGTCATTGAAATTGCGGGGACCATTGCATCCTCTTTTAATTGAGCAATCCTGTCCAAAACATCCTTGCGACAACGCATTCCAAATTCAGGAAACACATTCTTATCATGATTTTCTGCAAGTAATGCTGTCCTGTACGCTGACACTGAAGTACGGCCCGCATAAAAATTTAGTAACTCACGGAACCTCTTTGGGCGCCAAATATGGCGCATTAAAGTTGACTTACGTTGTTTGGTTGTTTGCAAGCCATTGATTGCAGCGGTAAGAATACCAATATCACCTGTTACTGATCTTAAGTCAAAAGGTGAAAGTACTTTTGAAAATAATGAAAACACCTCTACATCCGCTTCTACAGGATCTGATTTGTCAATCAGTTCATATCCAACTTGCAGATATTCATTTGGTCGATTCTCAAATTGCTCTTGACGCCGAAAAACCTCACCGGAATAGGTATAGCGGGCACACCCGGACCCTGTATCAATATGCATTTGCAAAATTGGTACCGTAAAGTCAGGCCGAAGCATTTGCTCGCCACGAAGGGCATCAGCTGTTGTATAGGTGCGCGCACGAATGTCTTCGCCATATAATTCGACAAACAACCTCGCTGGCTGCAAAATGGATGTTTCAACAGCTTGCGCGCCAGAATTTTCAAAAAAAGTGCGCAAACGAGCTGCCTCTGCAAGTATCTCTTTTATCATCATGATCTTTAGGAATTAGAAGAAGTGTTCGGCATTTTTTTACTATATCTTTTTCAGCCTCGTATCCGATTATCGACAAAAATATCTGTAATCTCCAGTCACAACAAGTACACACATCCATCAAACAAAACATAGGTCATCAAAAAAAGAACACCAGATTTTAAAATCAAGATTCTTTAAAACAAGAGATTTTGAAAATACGAAATACAACAGAACTTGTTACTATTACTCAGCATATCTTAAACCGATTTTCGCAGTCTTTATCTTGCCCGTTTCAATAACAATCTTTAACGTCAAAATTATTTTTGGGTAGAGCGGCATGATGCTCCACTATGCCTAAGACCGTTAGACTTTAAAGGGACAGAATAATATCTCGTATTTCCGCCAACTACTATGACTATTAAACACATGTTAACGCCACCGTGAGAAAACAAGCCGAAAATGACGAAATCCTGCGCTTTGCACAGTATTGGAGGGTGTGGTTCTCATATGGTGTGGGGCGAATTTTGTAAACCATCGATATGATACGATCATTATTTGTCGAATTTTGTTCATCACGCAAGATTCGCCCGATTTTGCGAAACATCATCCGATCGATCGGCATTT
>JAPORV010000384.1 GCA_026710055.1 Aestuariivita sp. | reverse complement strand
CAACACCAACGGGCCGCCTGACTATGAGGCCATACACCAGATTTGACAATAACTCCAGATGCGCATATAGTAATTGCATCTAGAACTTTATTAATTACGAGAGGTCAGAGAAAAATTTATGCGACCACTGGATCATAAGCGCGTGGAAATTGCCTTGGAGCGTACTAACGGGACTGATTTTGAGCAATTTTGCAACATTTTTCTTACGGCCGTGATAGGTATTGAATTGGTCCCTTTGGGCGGAGTACATGATGGTGGAGCCGATGCTTTCTTAGGAGAAGGGTTGCTCCAAAGTAATCAAGAAAGATCCGACAATTTCTTTCAAGTAACAACCCAAGCAGACCACCGTTCTAAAATTCGACATACTGTTGCAAGACTACGTGAAGTCAAACGATATCCTAAGGTACTTAATTATTGTACGTCACGTACTGTCAGCATGATTGATAGAGAAGAGGAGCTACTCTCAAAAGAGCTAAATATTCGAGTCAGAATTAGAGATCGCAAATGGCTTATCAGCAATATTAACCACTCTCCCCAAACGATCACTGCCTTCAATAGCTACTTGTCCCCAGAATTGAGTTTCCTTGACGATTTCAGCACAACATCGAATATAAAAGCATTACCCGATGTATCTGCACGTACTATGTGTGTATTTCTCGGACAAGAAATTGACCGGCGGCGCGGCAACACAGATCTTCTCGAGGCAGTAACTGATAGTCTGATCTTGTGGGCTTTAGAAGAGACGGATCCAGACGAGGGAAGTTTCATGATGCGCCAAGACATTCAAAATAAAATTGAGGGCACCCTGCCTTCTGCAAAACAGTTTATTCGCGGTGTATTTGATGATCGCATAAGACTATTAGCATCTAAAAATAATCCAACAGGCAGGGAGGTCCGTTGGTATAAAAAAGATGATAAATTTTGTCTCCCATATGAAACTCGAGAAATTATTAAAGATGAGAAAGTTGAAGATGAATTTTTGAAAACCAAAATCATGGATCTATATAGACAAAGAGCCCACGGATATTTTGACCATGACGAAGTTGTTCCGCTTTCAGATCAGGTAGCAAAAGTTGCACATCGAGCAATTGAACTGACGTTCGAAAAGGAAGGTCTCATGCTTGCTGCCTTTCTGTCGAGTGAAAATAATGAAAGCCAGTATGATGGCACAATTTCAGACCAAGTAGATGATGCCATTGAGGAAGCAAATTTAACCGGTGCAACTGCAACAAACTCTAGAGAGATCGCACTGGAAGTTCTTCGACAAGCTTTTTACAACAGCACTGAAGAAGAACGTATCTACTATGGCAAACTTTCTCGGACATACACTTTGATGTTTGCGCTACGAAGTGAGCCAAAAATCGTTGAATATTTCAAGAGCATGTCGTCAAATTTAATTTTGTTTGTTGGGCCGGATATTATAGTCAGGGCATTGTCTGAGCGATATCTGGCCCCTGAAGATCAGATGACAGTTAACATGTTGAGAATCCTCCGGGAAGCAGGTTCTTTGTTAATTCTGACCGAAATAACTGTCAGGGAAGTTCAAGCACATATAAATGCTACAAATAGCGAGTTCCAAAAGCTGTTTGCCGAGTTAGAACATCATGTCGATAAAGAAATTGCGCGTCATGCCGACAAAATTTTGATCCGTTCTTATTTCTACGCAATATGTGACCCCGTAATAGATAACAGCCCTAACAACTGGCAGGAATTCATTGGACAGATTTGTAGTTCTCGTAAACTTCACTTGGCAGAGGAATCCAGAATTGAAGTGAAAAACTACTTGGTCCAAAAATTTGATTTTGAGTACCTAGATGACGAGGATATAGGAAAAATCACTAATGAAAATGAGGTCATGGAACTTGCTGCAAAACTGAAGGAAGTTAAATCAGAGGAGGTATTGGCCGTTAACGACGCAAAACACATTCTTGGCATTTATGGGAAACGTCGAGAAATGCGAGAAAATCACAGCCCCAACCCTTATGGACATAGAACTTGGTGGTTGACACATGAAAACAGGGTTCGTAGTGTTACTGCAGAAATGGTTAAAGTACGTGGGGCAGGATATATCATTCGTCCTGAGTTTATTCTAAATTTCATCGCCCTTTCACCAACGACAGAAGAGGTCCGTCAAAGTTACAATATCGTTTTTCCGACTCTCTTGGGTATCAGGTTATCCAGTAGAATGAAGAAAGGGGTTTTCCAAGATGTTATGGGAAGGGTACAGGATGTAAGAAAGGTCGATGGGGCGCGGGCTAACGCTATGATGATAGAAATGTCAAACAAGCTAAAAGGTGACAATTTCAAGCAGTATGAAACTAATTTCAACCCCTTGTTCCAAGAATAATAGAAATAACTCAGATCACAATATAATACGAGTACTTTTTTGAAAATTCCCAAAGGAACGAGTAATGCTGTATAAGCTTAATACTGCTGAGATAGAATCAAGTACACGGGTAGAGGTTAAAGCCCCCGCAGATTACGATCTTAAAGAGCAGGATATTGAAAATTTCTTAAAATCCCGTCTGGGCGAAATTGTCTCAGAAGATCAACTCATGTTGATTGGACAAGAACGAAAATGGCAAGAAGAAGCTGATCTGTTGGCTCTCGACAAGGATGGAATTCTTTACATTTTCGAACTGAAAAGATGGTGCTCTGAACCTGAAAACATTCTCCAGGTAATGAGGTATGGACAGATTTTTGGAAGATATTCCTATGAAGAATTGGAAGGTCTGGTAAAGCGGCAGCAAAAGCTTGAAGGGAAGCTAAATGAACGGCATAGAGAACATTTTCATCTTGATATAGCACTACCAGAGTCGAGTTTTAATAAGGATCAGGTTTTTGTGTTGGTCACGAATGGCATGGATAAGGATACTATTTCT
Organism: Aestuariivita sp.; assembly: GCA_026710055.1. GTDB lineage: Bacteria > Pseudomonadota > Alphaproteobacteria > Rhodobacterales > Rhodobacteraceae > JAPORY01. The sequence continues at coordinate 2,607 of JAPORV010000384.1, read as the reverse complement.
GCTGTCAATTTCTGGTCTCAAAAGGGCGTGAAGATCGAATGTTCTCCCTACAGAATATATGATGTAGATGGAGAACCATATATCCAGTTCGACACTTACAACCCGGATGAGGAAGTTATTGCTGAAGAAAACACTCGCTTTTTCATCGTCAATACGAATAAAACGTACATGCCGGATGCTTGGAAAGATATGCTGAAAACAGGTAAAGCATCCGCTTACTATGGTAGAAAAAGTTCTGTATGTCGGATTGAAAAAGGTTGCCGGGTATATCTCTATCATACTGGTGTTGGTGTCATCGCCAGGGGTATGGCAACTTCTGACTATGAGAAGACAGCTTACGAGGGTGACGCAAACGAAGAGTTTTTTGTTCCACTAAAGTTTGACTGGTCATTGTCAGAGGAAAGCCAGTGGGAGAGGAAAGCGCCAAAAGCATGGGAGATAAATGGGAAATGGGATTCAGGCTATAAGTTTAGACAGACAGTGTGGGCGATCACTCAAGAAATGGCTAATGGCATCGATGACCTTGCCAAAGAGAAGGGGACTACAGAATGATAAAGGCCACCTTCGAAAAGATAGGTCCAATAAAAAACGCTGAACTTGAACTGGGCGATTTAACCATTATTGCCGGGCAGAACAATACAGGGAAAACCTATCTGGTCTATTCGTTGTATGGTTTTTTGAAGTATATCAATGAACCCGCGCACTGGCATCCTCTGCGGGAGTTTGGAGAAGGTGATTCCACTGCCGAACAACTCAATATATTCGCCAAACAATTATCGGATAACGGGGTTTTATCCATACCTTTCAAGCAATATAAGCGGCTGAGTGAGCAATATGTTCGGGAAACGAGCCGTTTTTTCTCAAAAGAATTAATTCATAACGTATTCAGTACGTCAAAACGGGGGTTTGCCGATGCTCAATTTGTCCTGGAAATGGACTTTAACGGTCCAACAGACGAAACATTTATTCAAGACATAAAATCTCTGCTTGCACCTATAAGTGTATCTTTTATGGAAAACCGAGTGGTGTTCGAGCGAGAGATACCAAAAGATGTTCCCTCCCCGGAGGAGTTTATTGCCGGCGAGCTATACATGTACCTGGGCCGCTTCGTGTCACTGGAAGCCCCCTCGGTATTCATTCTGTCAGCGGAGCGATTCGGCATTTCTCTTTTTTACAAGGAGTTGGATTTCACCAGGAACAGACTGGTGGAAGAACTGCAAAAATTATCCGACGGGACAAAAAGCTTTAATCCCTTTGAATTTATAACAAAGGGAAGTTCGCGTTATGCACAGCCCATTAAGGACAATATTGATTTCACCAGAGACCTTGCAAGAATCCAGGCAGAAAAGAGTGCCTTGACCTTAGATAACCATTCAATACGGAAAATGATGGGGGGTTATTACAAGGCTGATAGCAACGATATCCGGTTTATTTCCAGGAGAAGAAAAGACAACAGATTCGATATTCCCCTGCACCTCGCATCTTCATCTGCGCGCGGGCTGTCAGATATGTACTTTTACCTGAGACATGTTGCATCTCCAGGAGAACTTCTGATTATCGATGAACCGGAAAGCCATCTAAGCCCGACCAACCAGATTTTAATGGCGCGGTTATTGGCTTTTTGCGTAAATGCCGGACTAAAAGTCCTTGTTACCACTCATAGCGATTACCTGATCAAGGAAATTAATAATCTGATCATGTTGGATAATGACTTTGAAGGAAAAGAAGAATTCCTGACAAAACACAAATATACAGAGCATGAGCGGTTAAGGCCGGACGCTGTTAAAGCTTACACCTGTGAAGCGGGCACCTTGAAAACCTGTCACATTGATAATACCGGGATTGATATGCCGGTGTTTGATGATGCTATCGACAAAATCAACCAAATATCCAACGAACTCGCGTTCCGGGTAATGCCTGGTGAAACACAAAATGATTGAGCGCCTGATACAGCTTATAAAAGGCCAATATTGCCAGGCTTCGGATATTTCGGGAGCGGGAGATGGCGCTGTTTTGTTAAAAGACGCTGACTCCGGGATGAAAGTTAATCTGGCAAGACCGGCCAATGACTGGCTTGTCATCAACATACCAAGTGATCATCATTTGGGTATGGTGCGGAAAGGTAATTGGCGCAAGTCTTGTGACAAACTGGTTTTGATTGCCAACGATAATTGGATAGACGTGTATTTTATTGAAATGAAAAAAACACTGATGTTGAATCAGGACGGCGTTCCGATAGATGCGTTTATGCAGATTCTCTCTACCCGTCCAATCCTTGAATATCTGGTTTCGATGGTCAAAAATCACTTTCAGGGACAATACAAAATCAGACAGCACTATGTTGTTATCTACGAAAAACGGTCTGCAAGGTTCGATAAACAACCGGTTAAACCCCAGGTTGTCAGCCCTTACAAACATGGCAGGGAGACCTTCAAGTGTGTTTTATCTGTTTCTCATCCCATTGATCTGCACCATTTACACCGATGATCAAAAATGAGCAAACCGGAGCGTCTGTAAACCATGCAGGCGTTTGTCTTCTGTCTCAAAGCAATTCCCCCCTCACTCGGCACGATTGCCCTTCAAACAAGGCGATGAGTTTATTTTCCT
>JAPORV010000386.1 GCA_026710055.1 Aestuariivita sp. | reverse complement strand
CCTTAACCGTCGAGCAACGGCTCCGCCTTCACCTCTAGACGCGGTCACTGTCGTCCGTCGCGTTCTGGCCGTTGCCCGAGCGCGGCGTTGGCGTGCGCGGCGGAAAGAAAAAGTGCAAGAAATTCGTGGGAACGAGCCGATTTTGTGGAAAAAATGTGGCTCAAGCCTTGATTTTGTATTGGTGGGTTATATTTCTGTCGCAATTTTTGTCCCATGACTCCCCATCCATTGTTTTTGCAAGCGGCTCAATCATTAAAGACCTCTTTCATTTTACTTGAGAGTTCCTATCTACAATTCACAACAATCTTAATCAAGGAAATGACTTATGCACATAGATATGCACTATTATGGAACTTACTGCATGGCTCGTGCCGCAGGATTACAAAAAGAAGTTTGTCAGATAATCGCTTCAGCTGCACAGTTTGTCGACGATAATCATGAAGAGCATGAAATTGAATTTAAAGATGGCGGTAAACTTAATGTCATGCCAACTGCGTATTCATTGTTCAGTGAAGAGAATATGGCAAGGTTTGATAAAGAACATAGAAGAGTGTGGGTACCATTTCACTTTCTTCCCGGTAATAAAGGAAAAGGAATTTCAGAACGTCTTATATGCAGACAAGATAGCAGAATTTCTCGAGAAATGCTAAATCATTGCGTTTCACGGATACAAGAACCATTTGGACTACATATTCTTGGAATTGCGGCTCATGTCTATGCCGATACATTTGCTCATTATGGATTTTCAGGGGTAAGTTCTCGATGGAATGAAGTGCATGGAGGATCAATTGAATTAAACAATGATGAGAGGGATGGAGAGGCTGAAAAACGTTTTGAAGATAAGCACGGTCATACTATGAAAGGTCTTCCAAATTGGCGTACTGTTTGGGATGAGGTTAAATCAGAAACGGTGGAATTTTTTACCGGAGCACTGGGACACGGTGCTGTGTTGAAATATCCTGATTTCCCTTATCTTGAATGGGAGTTTGAATATGAACATACAGAAGATACGACAGATATTCCCAGAAGAACTGACCGAAACAATTTAGAAACTTATCTTGAAGCCTGTAGAAAATTATATGAATTATTCAGTAGCCTTCCTAGACAATTCAAAGATAGTTCTCCTGCTCAGGCAACCAATTTTACCCAAATTGAAGGTTTTGTAAGACAAATCCTTGAAGTTAAAGAACCTAGTCGAGAAGAACGTAGCAAGATATGGAAAATTTACGCTAAAAAAGGAAAATTATTTACTCAACCAGAGGACATTCTCCCATATAGAGGGAACCTATGGAAACAAAAATTGAAAAAGTTAAATCGTAACTTTACTGTAGAACAAGCTTCTAAAGAGCACGTAATTAAATTTCTACAAGCGGCTGAGATTTATCGCACTTATGTTCTTAAAGAACTTCTCCCAAAACATAACTTGATTTTAGACTAAGAAAATGACCAACACAATCTATTGGACAGAACTCTTAGTTATGAAGGATAACAAGACAAGGATTGGTGAAATCCGAATTCGACCAAATTCTATCTGGTGAAGAGGTCCGAGAGAAAAGGAATGGCAAAGGGGTTTAGGTCAGTTTTATTGGTTAGGCAGTTATGCAGCGCCGCGCTCTCCATTGGACGAACTCATCCCATTGGCCGTTCGCCCACAACTCTTCAATGCCAAGAGTGCCTTCGCGCCCGTTTTTGACCAACGAGCGCCCGCCTTCTTGAAACGACTAGCTACGAGAGTTTTGCACCGGCTCTTGATCTGTCCGCTCCCGATTTGCAGACCTCGGTCTCGATCGGCATCGTCGCGCATCCGGTCCTTGTTCGCGTCATAGTAATCAATACAGCGCGTGATGGCCGCACCTTGATGCCGGTGTGGCGTCCGTTCCGCAATCACGGCCGCTACGGCTCCGTCGAGCCATTGGGTTTTAATCTGTTCCAAGCGTATCTTTCTCTTGTCCTTCCCCGAAACCAACTCTTTCACCGCCTCGGACGCGTACTCAAAGGCATGAAAGGCATCCAAGATATCGGTGACATTCTGGTTGCCCAACAGAGCTTCTGCGGCTTTCTTGATCCAACGCGCACCATCGGAGATCACCATAACCTCCTTAGCCTGATCAGCACCCGTTCGATACCAGTGACGATCCAGACGCTCGCCAAATCCGGTGGCCTCAGAGCTGTTACCAACCGCCACCGCACGGTCGATACAGCCACTAACCCAATCGCTGCCGTTATCCGTAACCGGAAGACCGGTTTTCGGGTCAATGCTATCGGCGGTGAAGGAAGCAATGACCTTAGCTTCTTTGGTCTTCGCCGACCCATCAGCTGGTTTGCCGTTTACCCCTTCGGTTTCACACTGGCGCACCGGTACCCCCGTACCGTCGATTTCAAGGTACCTTCGATCACGGGCAATTGCTGACGCTTTGACACCATCTGGTTCAAAATCCTGCGCTGCCTGACCAAGGTTAACCGCCGCCCGGTTGAGCGTCTTCGGGAGGATGCGCAAACCGCTTAAGTTCGCGACGCGACCGCGTAACTGTCGGGGTCCACCGCGTCCGTTACCATCTTGGCGGCGCCGGGCGTCAGCGTCTCGCCCGCTAATCCCAAGGCGCGATCCAGCGGATGAAAACCGTCCCCACAAACGCGACAATAACAATACGGTCGCTGAATCGCGACCGGACCGAGCCGCAACATGAACGTCTTTTTGCTCTTTTGATGGTGCGCCATTGGTTGCGAACAACGCCGGCACGGCGGGGTCGCAAGTTTCGCATCCGCTGGTTCCAGTGCCGCTTGCAATCGCGCCACACCACGCGCGTGCGCGGCATCGCGCAACGCTGTCTCAACACCATCAAGATCCGCAAATACCCCGTCAACTAGTTCGGCCGCTAGTGCCGGCAAGAAATCGGCTATCGGCTGGTGCCCAACCGTCTCAATCGTACCGCTCCAGTAAATCTGATCAAAAAATTGTTGGATCGGTTTTTTTCCGATCTCTCGTTAAAAGGTATCCCCAATATGATTGATTAATATGGCTTGCATAAATGCGAAGAAAAAAATTACGGCGCAACCACGAAAACGCACGGGAACTGTCAGGCTACCAAGAAAAGTGACTTACACCCGGGTGTGGGTACAAACAGAAATAGCCCGCCGAAGGTGGTATGAAACCGGCGCGGCGTGAGATCCAAATTGGTGGCATCGGCAAGCGGGGCCGTCTGCGGACGTAGCGCGTCGGCTTGGTTAGCGCGTGATCGTCGCGGCAATTTTGAAAATCCGGCCGCACGGAGAATGCGCTGTGTCGTTGTTTCGCTGATCGATTGTCCGGCGTCCGTCAGCGTCCGGGCGATATCGGTAGCGGCGAGATTGTTGTCTTGGCGCAAAGCACAAACCCGTCGGTTACGCTCGGTGATTTGTCGGGCGCGGTCTGACGCCGGCGTTTCGGTGGACCCTGAGGGGTTAGATCCCGTCACGGCGGCCCGCGGCGCGGCAAATAGGTTTGCAAGCTTCGGGTCCTGGCGAAATTGCGAACATAGCCGGGACTGTATCCAAAGCGTTCCGCGATTTCGTTGGTGCTCTGTTCGTCCAAGAAGTAGGCTCGGAGGACTTCGTAGCGTTGCTGCGGCCCGTCGGCGGGGTTACGAAAGAGGGGGGCGAGGATTGTTATTGTAAAACTACTGTTAGCCTGTGATAACCACATTATTACAATGTGCGTCTCTCCTGCCAGCTGACAACCCCAAAATCCGATCAAATACAGCGTTTGGACGCGACACGGCCATAAAACACCATAATATGCCTATTGGGGCATAAAATGTGTTTTTTCTGTTGCGCTCAGGCAACAAGAGAGCCACCGACGCACGCAATAAATTCGCGGGGTGAGAAAATTCACCAACCTTGACTAATTCAGTCAAAAGTCAAAAAGCTATGACATTTGTCAAGAGAAAATAGGCAATATACCAGGGGAATTGCGCGGTTAAGCCAACAAAATTGTCACTTGGTGAACTGAGTTGGGAATTCAGGCTAGGCGTTGCTCGGGCGATAAGTCGACGCCCGGCGGCGTTTTCGAATTGCCAAGATCAGTTTCTTGTGGCATCACCGTCATCAGAGTGTTCCGTTCTGGTCTTCGCTTGAAAACCGTTGTTGTTAGAATTTGGATCACGCTACCACACTCCCAAGAAAAGCGAATAGCAAAAGCCTAAGCGACCAAATAGGGAAAAATTGGGCGCGACAGAAAGATTTTTCGCCAAATCAGAGAAATTTGGCACCATCAGCACAATCCGACAATAAATTATCTCGTAATATCAATGGTGTAAAAAATTCGCCGCGCACCATATGGGAACCACACCCGTTAATACTGTCGTCTAACGGAGATCGCTTCTTCTATAACGTCAGAAAGATGCTTCGTAATCCAATTGTATTTTTCTTTACTATTTTTACCTTTCGGATCGTAGCATTTTGCAATGGAAGATAGTCTGGATTTCTTAAAGGGATTTTTGCCTTTACTTGTTGTTTGGCCTGCGTTATCTGCAATTCCGTGGACATAAATCCCTACAATACCCATTCCCTTATTCCAAGATTCAATTATTTCGTAGTCTATCCATCTTCGACCTGCTGTGTGAGTTCCGACAAGTACAACTGTGCATGATCTTCCCTTCATCTGTTGAGATATCCATTGCTTTATTGCGGTACCTTTACCAGATTTTACTTTTTCCCAATCATTATCGGTTGCAGGTTGATTTCCCTCCACTACTCCAATGTTACGAACTGTTGAGGCTCGCCATGCATCAGGTTTATAATGAAAACTATAAAATACTCTTCTTTTCGTTGGCTTCATTGCTATTAAAGTTTCAAACATTTTCTGTCCCTAACTCAAAAATCCATAAATTATCAAAATCAGTATAGCTGAAAAAAGAACTCCATAAAAACCCAATACTGACCAAGAGATGAAGACTCGCCAGACCGAATCTACTTCGGAAATATAGGATTTATAATGAGCTATACTAGGGTCCGTTGACATCTATCGTGCGGCGATGACCCCTGCAACCCGGTGAATGCCGGCCGCGAAGCTGGACGCGGTCTTGTCGTATCGCGTTGCAATCGCCCGGAACGCCTTGATCTTGCAGAAGACATTCTCAATCCGGTGCCGTTCCCGATAGGCGTCTCGGTCAAAGGTGCGCGGAAGCGTTCGGTTTTTCTTCGGGGGAATCACCGTCTTGACTCCGTGTTCCGCAAGCCTATCCAGTAAGGCGTCCGAGTCAAAGGCCTTGTCACCGATCAATGTCGTGAAATTCACAGGGTCCAGGAGCATCGGTATCGCCACGAGATCATGGCTCTGGCCGGGGAGGACGACAAAACGGATCAACTTCCCAATCGCGTCCGTCAGTGCGACGATCTTGCTCGTCAGACCGCCTTTGAACGTCCGATGCCTTCGCAAGAGCCCCTTTTTCCGACCCGGAGGCCTTGGCGTGCGCCTGCATGATCGTCCCGTCCACCGATACGACTGACAGATCGAATTCGTCGGATAACACGTTG
>JAPORV010000365.1 GCA_026710055.1 Aestuariivita sp. | reverse complement strand
AGCTTCAATGGCTTCTTTAAGTTGTTTATTCATATATTCAAATTGTTTTTCATTAGTTTCTTTGTAAAGATTACGCGGAAGATCCCCTTCAAATGAACGCTCAAACACCGGAAATACTTTTTCTATCTTTGTACCGTCTGGAAGATCAATTATCTTACGTTCATATGGCACATCCGTTATCGGGTGTTTCTTTCCCTCCAGATCTTGACATGGAAAACGTAATTCTTTTATCCGTTTGACCTCACTGGCTTCATTAGAAAGATCTGGTTTCTCTATATTCTTTGATTCCGAAAATTCTTTCATATGTCCTCCAATGTTTCATCAAAAAACCAACTTAAGGCAAACTTAGTCTGTAGGCAATAAGGTTTTATACTGATCTCGCAAAGTTTCATTTCCGGCTCTGAAATTTGAACTCATATTACTCATCTTAATTTCGGTAGGTCGTTTCATCCCCTCTGAGAAATACAATGCGTGACCTGTTTTTAAAGTTGCCAAATATTTCTCCTCACCGGTTTTCAGCCCTAGTGAAGCGCCAACAAGAGTTTGATCGTCCGCTGCAACCAACCGGTGAACAATTTTTGTGCTTGTATTCTTGATAACATCAGGAAGTAATTTTGTGGGAATCTGTTCAGAAATAATAACCCCCTGACCCATTGACCGCATTTCAGCCAAGACATTTGCAAAAAATTCAACAGCTTTCCCACGAGGATTGCCGTGGTGCTCATTTGCGCCATCTTGCGCAACATTCTTCAGCAGGCGATGCGCTTCTTCCACAACCAGAAGATGCTCAAGGCTCTTTTCCTCCGAAGGAAATCCAAAGAGTATTGATGGGTCGTTAATTAACTGGCGGTACTCACTCAGAAATGCCAGGAAAATACCGATAAAAAGCGCCTTGTCATCATCGTCAGATAACGGTTCCAATTCAAGAACAGTTGGTCTTGTCAGAAGATCTAGGATATTAACCGGCTCTTGCGAATTAAAGAGCTTTCCCTTGGAACCGACGCAAAGACTATCAAGACGCGTTACGAGTGCCCCTTTTATATTTCTCTTTATTTCCTCGCTATATTCTGAGTTCTTTAGATACTTCTCTACTTGCTCTTTTACATCTGATATTGTTGGATATATCGGAGATTTAGGTTTGTTGCCGGTAAATTCACCAGTGTCTAAACACCATTGCCGCGCCTTATAAGCCTCGTGAATACTCTTTTCCAGAACATATGGCAAAGGGTCAGGTAGGGAAAACGCAGCGTTGAAAATCGCCTTCAGAAAATCAATATGGGCAAATAACGATACTCCTTCTATGACATAGAAAGGATTCATTGATATGGGCACCGCCTTATCATCGCCGACTGTGTAGACTAGTACAGTTTTCCCTAGTTTATCGCTACCAATAAGTTGTCGATACTCCCGTTTTGCGGACTCTATGACCAGAAACGGTACATCACACGTCTCAAGCAATGCCTTTACGCTATTTGTTTTTCCGCAACCGGTGATACCACACACGAAAACATGCCTCGCGAGGTCCTCGGATCTCACGCTGATTTCCGCTCCGCTCAACGGTTCGCCATTCGCACAGACACATCCTACAATTGGCACTTTCTCACTTTTCTCACGCAATGTTGACCAATCATCATCAAGCTCTGGTAGGCTCAATCCTAAAATAGGTGTCTTGCTCACACAGTATCCGGGAAATTGATCAATCGGAGGCATCGAAATATGCGCAAGTTCCTCGCTAGTAAGCGTGGATATAAGGCTTTTAGCAAAGATAGGATTTACATCATCAGATGTCGGAGGCAGAATCGGTTTTTCTTTATCAACGTCCTCGAAATAAGAATATGTCGGGAACATGTCTTTGCTAGGTTTTGCAATTTCGCCCTGCAGGGCCGCCGAGAGGATTTTACGGCCTTCCAGTGTTTTTGTCACAAACGTAATGGCCGTTTCCCATGCCCCGACATTCACAGCGGTCATCAGCCTCTCGATATATCTTTCCGCCAACCGCTCAAGTTCAAGAGCCATACCGTTTTGTTCTTCATGGTTCAAACTTTCGCCAAGTGTCTTAGTAGAGGTCTCTCCGTGGGATACGGACATTCCATGAGATTTTGTTGATTTCTTCGACACTTCGGAAAAAAAATGTCCAACATTGCTGACAACAGCCGAGACTAAAGGATATTTTGAGGATGCCGTTGCAGCTATGGCTGTTACGTGAGGCGTGATCCTACTTACTGAACTTTGGAGTCCGGTTTCAGTGCGGCTATGCGTAATCGATTCATTCCTTGACTCTGAAGTCCCAGAATTGCTTCCCCTTGTCCGACGGGCTAACGCGTGGCTCCTATCTCTAACATCCAATAGATTTCGAATCTGTTCCGCAAGAATATCCCCCACCACAGGAGAAGACATGAACATCAAAAGATAATCCTGCCCGTACATGCTTCGGATCACCGACGACAGATCAAACCTCTGGAGCTCCTCATCCAATTTTAACACAGGCACGCCTGCTACGAGACCGCCATATTGCATTTCGCCTTCAAGGAGCCGTTCAACAGTCAAACCTTTGCAATACCGAGCGCTTGTTCCCGGAAGAATCCCCTTGAGAAGGTTTTCAAAAATCTCTTTTGACTTTAGCTCTGGTTCGCTAGCAATGTACCCCAAATATAAACGCACCGAATGAGCCGTGCCGGAAATAACCGTTGCGACCGACCATCCCATTGAGTGCAAAGAGGACAAAAAACTTTGAAAGCGCCGAATGGCATACTTGAAATCATCCTGTTCTCCGACTGGTATTACACTCTCAGATACCTGAAAAAGATGAACCTGACCAAGGAGATAGATTGGCAACCGCACAACTCGCTTCGAAATGTCACCCTGTCCAACGAAGGGAAGAAGCTCCACGAGCAACTGGTCGAGTTTGCGTGCGCTGTCACCCTCAGCTTTTGTCATTGTTCGTCTCCCTTCGAATCGGCGCAAGCAGACTTCAAGAATTCGTCAAAAGTCATTAAAAATTTCTCAGTAACTTTTTGCAAATAAACTGTGACTTGTTGTTCAGCTTTCTGCACATGCTCAGTAATGTCTCTTTTAAGAGAGCGGCGAAAGGCATCATTTGCTAAATTCCTTCCTGCCCAATAAGCGCTCGCTGAAGCTATAGCGGTAGCAAGTAGACCTACGATCTTTAGGTATGGATTGAATTCCATTATCGCCGATCCGACGAACCCCGATAAGGCAACAACACCGGCCGCCCCAGCACCTGTAATAATACGCAAGTCACGCTTCCACGAAATATCAAATTCAAGGAGACTATGACTAATCTTGCTGTCACGCATTTGCCTGCTAAAATCACGCGCAAAAAATTCATTTCTAACCCGCACGGATTCGTTGTTAAGTGATGTTCGCGCATCAGCCATAAGATAATTCAGTAAAGTATCAAATAGTATGTCAACGCGCCCCTCTGCCGATGTCTGTATCCGCTCTGCAACATCACTTTGCGTAATATCCCTAAGATCTATATCATCCACGTAGGAAAGTACATCGCATAGTATTTCCTTAAATTCTGCACCGATATCTCCGTTGATTAACTTGGTTTTTTTAACTAACATCTGCATGCTGTTGATATTTCCTTCATAAGGTGCTGTTCTTTGAAAAGCTTTTCGCGTTTATCTTCTAGTATTTTTTTTCCCTCTGATTTCTTTTGACCATCAGCAATGGTATTCATTAGATCATCTAAGCCCTTTTTCCGTTCATGTAAAAGTTCTTTCATACTATCGTTGAAGCTTGTGTTGACATTTTTTGCTAAAATAGGAACGGTATTTCTACCGTTTTTGGTGTAGTCTTTAATTTTGTTGATAAAATCTTTTTTGACATTTTCTAAGTGTTTATTCGAATTAAATTGTCTAATTTTTTTTGTGTATGATACGAAAATCGAACATATAGTTTCCCAAAAGCCTTCAGGATCACGAGGCACGTTTACCGACTCAAACGAGTTTTTCTCTGCAATTGCGATAATTCCGGGTAAGCTAACTTTCGGGATAGATACGTTAATGTCTGGCCTTTTTAGATCAACATTCAGTTTATCTTGCAAATCGTTATACTTGGATTTAATTTGATTTTGATATTTTGAAACCAAATCAGAAAAGTCTGTTTGATATTCACGAAACACTTTCACACATTCATCTATCGAGTTACATTTTTCTAAATTATGTTCGGCCAAAGATTCGATTTTTTTAAAGTCTATGTCTACTTCGGAACCAATGTTTCCCTTGTAATTTTCAGCTATGTCGCTTGAAAAATTGTATGCGGCATCTTGAATTTCATCAATATGGTCTTTTCGATTTTGAATTTCTTTTGCAGCAATCTGCGGGACTTGAAATTCATCGTTGTTTAAATCGTTAAGATCTTCATTAACTTTTTCGGCAATTTGAGCGTAACCATCATCTATACGTTGCAAGATATCACAAATAAGAATATTGCCTGATTGAGTTATAAGTCCATTTATAGCGTTTTCTAATTGATCGAAATTTGCGATTTCCTTAAGTTTCTGTTTTGCTTCATCTGAAGGAAAGTTAGAAAGCTTACTTTCAAGCATATCCAGTTTCATATGAAGAGAATGCGTTATGGTTTTAACTGATGCTTTCGCTTTTTCTTCTTTAATTTTATTAGCATATTTTTCTCTAAGGACTTTTATGCAGCTTTCCGTCCGCATGTCATGCAAAATTACCTGCGCAAGTGAGTCCACATTAAAAATCCTGGCGGCTTCAAAATCTTCCTTAAATATATCTTTTGCTTCATCTAACTTAGAATCTAATTCATATTTTGCGTGATTTGATCTTCTCGAGAATACTAAAAAAATTGAGGACTTTTGTTTTTTCTGAACATTCTTTCTTACAAACTCTATGAAACTTCGATCTTCTACACAATTGCCTATCGACTTAACAAACAACAAGGCATTAGCTTCGCCTATGTGTTTGTGAGTGATTTCGCCAAATCCACCGATTGCTTCTATACCTGGACTATCGACAATTATGAAGCCAGGCCATTCGTTTTCTCTATATGCAATTCCAAGTTTAATTGATCTCGGGATCTTACATAAGGATTTTTCAAGAGCATAGTCCTTCGCAAGACGTTGTCTTTCTTTGTCATGAGGAGAATAACTACCTTTTTTTAGCCAGTCTTCTACCGGCAATTTAGTGTTTTTTGGAATTCCACCATGTTCAACAATATAGGCATCAATGATAGCCGTAGGAATTTTACGATATTTTTCTGGAATAGACGCGACTGAGGACAAGTATTTAGTGTCTGTAAAAAAACCCTAAATTCGATATTAAAACGCTGAAAAAGTTGACTCTTTTGTCATTTTTCTCTGGCGAAGATTGCGGGTATTTGGTACAATATCATCAATTTTAACTAGGATTTGCCCCAAATCGGCAAATCTTCGCCAGAATCTCTCGAAAGAAAGGTCACATTATGCGCACATCCTTCGCCATACAACCCCTTCTTGGCAATACTGCCATCGAACAACTCAGCTTTGACCCTAACT
>JAPORV010000458.1 GCA_026710055.1 Aestuariivita sp. | reverse complement strand
TCCGAAGTCAAACCTGAGCAAGTGCCCTTGCGCTCCGCGTAGCGATATTTACTAAGGAGGAATCTACTATGGTGAGGCTTCCACTCATTCGTGATAAAGAAGCTGGCGCTTCTTCAGCACGAAATCCCCTTATTGCAAGCATTACAGTCGAAGGGGTCTCCCGTGACCACTGTGCAGTCGAACTCACTCTGACACGCTCCGGGATTAAACCCCAGAAGGCGTTCCTATCCCTCCCCGTTGCATTAGAACTGTCACGCCAAATCCGGGAGGAAGTCCGAAACTACTTAGGGGATCCTGAGATCATAGAGGAAGCTGAAGACAAGGGAGCGTCTTAGGACCACTGCGCCGGGAAGCTACCCTCCCGTAACCCTCATCGCCCGAAGGGATGGAAAGACAAGGAAACATCTTCCTCCCCTTCCGAACTTTAGGCAAATCAGATACTTTACAATTACTTAACGGAGCGGACTGATGAACTGGTTTTTGTTTAACATCGAAATCAAAGGCTAATTTCAACGGAAAGCTAGGTGACCCTTCTTTCCCCCGCGATAACATCTCCTCAGTCAAGTCTCTCCTTAGTTCGATTAGTTCTATATCGTAGAACTCGGCAAGGTCTAGTGCTGATGGCGGGACATTCCTCATCATTCATTCTCCAACAGAGGGAAGGAAATCATGGCAACTGAAAAATCTGAGCAGGAACTGCCGGAGGGAGTTATACATGCCGAAGTGATCGGATTTGTGGGGAAAGGGGAACATACCACGAGCCTTGCGATTCGATTGAATATCGAGGATCAAGACCGTGTAGTTTACATACCGCTAAATGAACTGAGTAGTCATATCTCGATAAATCCGGAGGCGGGAGACAGTCAGCAGGCCGAGGAACGGGAGGAAAGTCAAGAGACCCTTCAACAGGATTTGATCGAGAGGATGGACCGGCAGATAGAGATCCTAGAGCAGATTGCTTCCTACTTCGAAGACTTTTCTTCACGACTGAAGAGACAAGACCAATATCAACACCCGACGATCCCGAAGTAGACCGAAATTCAGGAAACGGAATGACGTTCGACATGGCCTTGGCAACTCGATCCCCTAGAAGGTTTTGTGATCCTCGCTCCTGCTAAATTATCCGTCAATACCTCGCCGGGGAGCTGATCTCAAATGATCCTACCTCGCCCTATTGACGACTGCTCGTACTGCGAGCTAATCTCCGAACTGTGTCCATGAGGAGAGACGCCCCGGTGGCTGCCAGGGCGTCTGATGACAAGGCCCATGGGGCCTCGACAGGTGCGCGTGAACGCGAGAGAGATCCTCCCTCCTTCCGTGCTGCCTGTCTAGCACCCTCAGGCCTGCTTGCGCATCACTAGTCTGATCGCGAGTGACATTACCCTTGGGCCGGTAGTGTCGCTGAACGTCTGCCCGCCCTGCCATTCCGTGCGACTGGCGGGGTAGACGATGAGCCCATAACTACTCAGTCAGTACTGACAATAAGGAAACAGAAATGACAACGAATATTGAGATCGATAGCAAAAAATACGCAATAGAGGCTGGCTTAGTCAGTACCCGAGTGATCTATGACTTAGCTGGATGTGAAAATCGTCGAGTCTTCCTTAACCAGCAGGATGAAATCGATATCCCTCTCGACTCTGATAGCTTTCTCATAATTAGAGGTAGTGAGTCGTTTGTAACAGGAGATAGTCCGATTGAAGATAATCCACCACTACGAAATGCAATACAGTTGAGATTAAATGGTGAACTAAATCACTCGCTACCGAAGGCAA
This sequence comes from Aestuariivita sp., assembly GCA_026710055.1. Taxonomy (GTDB): domain Bacteria; phylum Pseudomonadota; class Alphaproteobacteria; order Rhodobacterales; family Rhodobacteraceae; genus JAPORY01. The sequence goes on along the minus strand of JAPORV010000458.1, from coordinate 3,760 downwards.
TAATTACTGGAAAAGAGCTCAAGGCGTTTGATCCTGAACACCCGAAAGGTCGTCTCTTTGCTGACATTAGTACTGGGCCAGATGCAGAGATAGCAGACGATATAAAAATTGTAGTGCAAGAAGGAAACTCATTCTTCGTAATACCTTCAAGCGATGGTTCCAGTACCGGAGACCCGGTAGATGTCGAGGATTGCGGAAAACATGACCGTCGGCCACCTAAAGGGCAAAAATATCGAATCAGAATCGATAGAGATAAATACACTGTGAATGAAGAACAGATCACGGGGGCTCAAATTTTAGCACTAGTTAAAAAGGAACTAGAGAATTGGTCGTTGAACCAGAAGTTAAGAGGAGGAGAAAGAAAGCGCATCGAGGCAAACGATTTAGTAGATGTCTCACAGCCCGGTATAGAGCGGTTTGAGACCGTTCGCCGTCAGGCGCAACAGGGACGTGAATAACTCCTTAGAGCTGGCCCTAGAGGAGATTGAGTACCTTGACGCGAATCATCAAGGCCGATGGCAAAGACTCGATGAAGGAGGTGGGGAATACGGCCTTCTAATTGAGGGGTTTGCCATTCCTGCTGGATTTAATCAGTCAACAGCAGACCTTATGGTTCTGATACCTCTAGGGTATCCTGGAACTTCATTAGATATGTTCTACATCGACCCGCCACTAAGTAAGAAGAATGGCCGAGATATAAAAAAGATTTCAATGGAAGAGCACTTTGCACGTCAATGGCAACGGTGGTCTAGGCACTATGATTGGAGTCCGGGCGAAGATGACCTCATTCGCCATATTGAGTATATCCGGAACGAACTACAAGTGGCCGGTGAGGAATGAAACTCTTAACGCTAGCGATGACTAAAAGAACGCATGAATCAGCGTTCCAATATCTCTTTCCTAAAGATGGACTGGAGGCCGCGGGCGTCTTCATATGCAATCAAGGAACTGGGAAATATCATCAGAGACTTGTAGCGGCGGAGTTTGTCGGACTACCTCACGAATTGTCTGACAGGCATGTGAGCACAGTCACATGGCCGTTTGGATCATACTTTTCTCCAGATACGATTACGAATATTGATCGGTCAGGCCAATCTGTGATCACTGTTCACTCTCATCCGAATGGTGATAGCAACTTTTCAGGAGTTGATGATGGAAATGATCGAGCGTTATTTTCTTCAGTTAATGCGTGGTTTGATGACGAAAGAATTAATGGCTCAGCGATTATGCTGCCGGATGGTTCGATGGTTGCGAGGTCAGTTGATGGGAACGGACAGTTTCGCAGTTTCCGGTCAGTCAATGTTGTAGGGGACAACATTCTAATTTGGAGTAACACGAAACAGAGTCATTCAACCTCCTATGAGAAGAAATTATCCCAAACGTTTGGGAAAGGGACGCTGGATAGGTTGCGCGCAATGAGAGTGGGCGTTGTAGGTTGCTCAGGAACTGGAAGTATTTTGATTGAACTATTGACTCGCAATTGTGTTGGACAGCTTGTGATTGTTGATGATGATGTCCTTGAGGAGAAAAATCTTAATCGAATTATAAACGGATCAATGGTGGATGCTAAGAACAAATTATCTAAGGTAGATGCGATTAGTAGATCATTTAAAAGAATTGGGCTTGGGACTCAGATCGATACGTATAAGGCATTGACTGACTCCTCGGAGGTAGTATCAGCCTTGGTCGATTGTGACGTGATCTTTGGCTGCGTAGATTCGGCCTTTGGTCGATATCATTTAGAGTGTATAGCCAGTGCATATCTGATCCCCTATTTTGACGTCGGAGTGCATATAGAAGCCGATGGGACAGGGAATATCAGTGCTGCCGATGCAGTATCTCACTATATCCAACCTGATGGGCGCGACTTATTTTCTCGTGGTGCATATCACTTAAATCAGGTGAAAGCGGAGAATTGCCGACGAGTAGATCCGGAATATTACGAACGGCAGCGCATTGCTGGATATTTAGCGGCAGTAGGAGAGGAGCAACCAGCAGTAATGTCAGTGAACATGCAGGCGGCATGTATGGCGTTCAACGACTTTATCGCACGAGTGCACGATTTTCGGTTCGACCCTGACCGTCAATTTGCGACTCAGAGATTTCGTTTAGTTCACGGTTGTTTTGAATCTGAAGCTGACGATGGGGAGCCACATAATCTATTTAAACGACACCGAGGGGCAGGTGATAATAGTCAACTCGTAAAGAACAATATTCCCCATGTTTAGATGGACGTTCAATAAACTAGTTAGGTGGCTGTTCAACCAACTAGCTAGATTTCATCCGTACAGAGTCGATTGGGTAGAAGATCTACCCGAACATGTAACGAGGGATACGATCTACATTATAGGAGGGAAGAGGCATCCATTTCAGGCTGCTATAGTATGCCCTCGACGCCGATGCCGACAGATTATTTATTTAGACATATCTCCCGATTTGCAAAACCGGTGGTTAGTGATCGAGCACCCTAGTGGCGAGATTTCGCTGCACCCCTCTGTGCATGTGACAAGACGTAGGTGCAAGTGTCACTATTGGGTCCGACGCGGAAGGATTTGCTGGAGTGAAACGCCGAGAATTTGGGTACCGAAGGAAAACAGGGATAACCTACAGGGGAAGATCTCATGAATGACAACAGGTGCTGAGATAATAACTAGATTGTTTTCTTGTCTGATACTCAACCCACGCTGAAAGGCATTTGTCTAAATCGTTGTAGTGGCAGACTATCCAATCCTCAGCATTTAGATCTTGGACAGAGAGCGGATATTTACACAAGACTCCATTCCTACTGGAAATTGCCACGTCAGATCTCATGAAATGCATATGATCTCTTTGTATGTCATCAACGATCTCAGGAAGCCGAAATATAGTCCAATCAAGAAAGGCTCCTCGGGGGGAAATAAGGAGCGCGTCAGCTAAGGTCAAGCCATCATAATACTCATAGCGAGGCGACGTAAAATTGAACTCACTCACTTACAGGCCGCGTCGGATGAACTGGTTTTTGATTAGGTGTTGACATGTCTCCCTCCTATGTTGGATATTTTGCAGTCCACTCCCAACCCGACGAGAGGACAGCATCATGGGAAAGCCAAAAATTCAGAAAATCCTAGAGGTTTCAGAGCAAGACTACGAAGCGTTCAAGCGTGATCATGCCCCTCAGCAATCATCTTCCGAAACCGGGCAAAGTCTTCTCGTGAGACAACTGGAAGTAAAGGAGGTCCCGAATTTAGACGCAACAATTTCGCTTGCGATGGAAACTCGGCTTGGTTACAACGATCAAGATCCATTGTGGGCTCATTTTCTGCTAACCCCTCCCGCTGCTCGCTATCTCGCGGAATCCCTAGAGAAGGCTGTGCAGGACTACTTGAACTCGGCCCTGCCCCAGGAAACTGAACCACATCCCCAGACTCCACCGAAACCGGAGTGCTGAACGAACCCGCATCCTCCAAGTGCCACACAATGCCACGCAACATCCTATTGATGCCGTGAAACCTCTGCTCAAAATGATCCGGCATGTCCAGCGTAAGCAGAACTAAATTCCTCTCAATCTCCGCATTCAATACGCGACACAAACTAGGAATTGCATCCCAAAAACAACCACCTACAGGCCGCGTCGAATGATCAGATGTTTGTTTCTGCGATAACCGACTCAATTCACTACGTAAAATCTCAGAAATGTGAGACGAATGCAGTGCCTATTCTTAGGGTCTGCAAATTGAACCAGATACACCCCCGCTCCCCACGTCACCAGTCCCCACGTCAC
>JAPORV010000283.1 GCA_026710055.1 Aestuariivita sp. | reverse complement strand
AGACCCTGAAGGCGTATTTTGCGAGTATTCCGTATCAATGGCACACAACGGGGGACATTGCGCGCTATGAGGCGTGGTATGCGGGTTTGTTGCAGATGGGGTTTCGGGCGATTGGTGTGGATGTCCGCTCGGAGGAGGCCTCCAGCCATGGTCGGGCTGATCTGGTTATCTTAACGGGTGGTCAGGTGTTTATTGTTGAGGTCAAGATGGTGGAAACAGCTATGGAGACTGAGGGGGCGTTAGAGGCGGCTCTTGCTCAGATGCGGGGCCGAAGGTATGCTGAAAAGTATAAGGGTCGGAAAGAACTTGTTCATTTGATTGTGATCGCTTGTGGGCATGAGGCGCGTAATCTGCTGGATATCCGGTTGCGCTGGTGGAGTGAGAGATGGCGTGCAGGTTCTGAAAAAGGGGAGGTGTAGGAAATATTGTTTTAAGTAGTGTAGAGTATAACTATCACAAACGGATGATACTTTCGTAATGCATTTAAAAGAGCAATTCTTAATATATTTAATGTAAACAGTTCTGGGCACAATTTGCTCCATAATAGGTTGAACGAAACACAAAACAAACGGGATATGTTCATATGGCCTTCTTTAAGAAACTCAAAGAGCGTTTATTTAAATCCTCATCAAAATTAGATGAGGGTCTTGAAACCATCGTTAACGAAGGTGACGAAAGTGATTCAGTCTCAAACTCACTTGAATTGCCTCAAGAAACAAAAGTCATAAAAAATATGCCCATAAAAAATTCAGGTTTTCTTGGGCGATTCATAAAAGGAAACGATGCTCGGCATGTTAACCAACGTGTCTTAGACGACAATATGCTAGAACAACTAGAGGAATTATTAATCACCACTGACATGGGCTTTGATACAACGTCGCGAATTGTATCTAACATGGCAGAAGGCCATATGGGATATAAATTATCTGTACCCCATATCAAACATCTCCTTGCAGAGGAAATTTCTCGCGTGATGGAGACTGTTGCCCGGCCTATACCAATTTATCCAGAACGTCCGCAAATCATATTGGTCGTGGGTGTGAATGGCTCGGGCAAGACCACAACGATTGGTAAACTCGCCGCGCAATTCAAAATGACCAATAAATCGGTCATCATTGCAGCTTGTGATACTTTTCGGGCCGCAGCAGTCGAACAATTACAGATATGGGGTGACCGGTCGGGAGTCAGAGTTTTAACAGCTCCAGAACGGTCTGATCCTGCATCACTTGCTTATGATGCCGTAAAAAAAGCCAAGGAAGATGGCGCTGATTTACTGCTTATTGATACGGCAGGGCGTTTACAGAATCGGCAAGATTTAATGGATGAGCTCGCCAAGATTATACGTGTCGTTCGCAAGCAAGATGAAAATGCACCCCATAATTCATTATTGATATTAGATGCTACAACCGGTCAGAACGCACTTGCCCAAGTCGAAATTTTTAACAAAATAGCGAATATCTCTGGTTTAATAATGACTAAATTGGACGGCACTGCAAAAGGTGGTGTGTTGGTTGCCTTAGCAGATAAATTTTGTATACCCATTCACGCAATTGGCATTGGAGAACAAATTGAAGACCTTTCACCCTTTGATCCACAAGAATTTGCTGCAGCACTAACTGGGTTAGAAATCACTTAAACTCAAAAATAAGTCTCGATAATCAAAGCAATATGCTTCACTTGAAAAGCAACGAAAATATGTATGCACAATTCTATGAATTTCTGGGGTAAAATATTGTTTCTTTGAAAACCGCGTAAGAATAACCCAGCTTCAGTGAAGGAATAACTTAAGCCATTTCAGGGATATTCACTCCTTACTATGAGATCTGACAATTAGGAAACTGAAAATCAGATAAAATTTGACAGAAAACTAATAACAATCTAATTAATCAAACACAAAAAACTCCCAAAATAAATCATTCATACTTGGTAGTGATCATCTTTTCTGTCCCCTCCAGAAACCGATGCGTTCCCATCACAAAAAGAAAATTCGGCGTAATCACCAATTCTTGTCGTTGCGCTGCAAGCAAGCTCTTAAACATGACCTGCATTTTTATCATCAAAAAACATAAACCTCGCTGCGTTCAGGAGATTAAAATACTGCATTCAAGCATTTACTGAATACTCCTTCCCAAAAGAGATTCAGTATGCCACACGGATCAAACTAGTGTGAAGGTATTGCTAATATAGTTACGACGCCAAGAATCCTGTGATCAAAAGGTAATTTGCAAACTCCAAATTTGCTCACCTATCGATCATTCTTGATTATTCTTCTTGATTATTCTTCACGTGTAAACGCCCGTCTAAGAATTCAATCTCAAGAGTCTTCACATCTTGAGCATTAACCTTTCGCGTAATCACACCGTTTTCCCCGCGAATTACCGCAAAACCACGCTCTAATGTCGCCCTGTAACCAAGCATTGCATGCATTTTAACTATCACATCAAGCCTCGCACACCTCTGTTTATTTTGTCCTCGAATTCCGTTATGTAGTCGTTGTGATAATGTTTTTAATTCCTTCTCGTAAGCCTTGATTGATAATATAGAAGAAGATTGCTTCAAAAAAATCACTTGTTGTCTCAACTCATCTTTTCCGTTTTTCAGGTGTCGAAGCAATGCTGGCTTCAAACGCGAGCTAAGAATAGTTAGACGATCAACATAATTCTCATTTTGACGTTCCAGCACTTGTGGCCGAATAGTACCTGCTATTTTTGCCAACTTAAGCTGTTGTTTCTGAACGCTGCGTTCTAACCCACTACATAGTTTCTCAGTCACAAAGTCTACTCGTTGCCGCTCACTATTCAATAGATTTCTTGGTTTAGGGATAGCAAGTTGTAGATCACTAAGACGTTGTTGACGCTGCCTTAACGCAAGACTTAAACCACGCGCTAATCGCACTGCATTCTCCTCAACATCAGCTAAAATCTCAATCCTAACAGGAACCGCAAGTTCAGCCGCCGCTGTTGGTGTGGGAGCACGCATATCTGCCGCTAAGTCGATCAAAGTTGTATCAGTCTCGTGCCCAATGGCAGAAATCACCGGAATTTCCGATTCAGCAACAGCTCTGACAATAGCTTCATCATTAAAACTCCATAAATCTTCTATAGCCCCCCCTCCTCTTGCAACAATGAGCAAATCAGGTTTAGGGATTGGTCCTTCTGGTACCAATTTGTTAAACCCACGGAGCGCATTTACGACATTTGATACACAACTTTCACCTTGAACCGCAACTGGCCAAACCAACACGCGCCGTGGAAATCGATCAGCTAATCTATGTAAAATATCACGAATCACCGCCCCAGTAGGCGAAGTGATTACACCAATAATCTTAGGTAAATAAGGCAACTTTTGCTTAGAATCACCTGAAAATAAACCTTCCTTCGTTAATACTAGCTTTCGTTTTTCTAACATTGCCATCAACGCACCAACACCAGCGGGACGAATGTCTTCAACAATTATTTGATATTTGGATTGTGCTGAAAAGGTTGTCAGACGTCCAATAGCAATAACTTCCATGCCTTCTTCAGGCATTGTTGATGAACGAAGAAGCGTATTCCGCCAAATAACACCAGCAAGGACTGAACGATCATCTTTCAAATCAAGATAAATATGCCCAGAACTTGGGCGAGCGACGCGCCCAATTTCCCCTCGCACACGGACACGACCAAAGTCATTTTCGACGACCTTTCTTATCGCAGACGAAATTTCAGAGACCGTATACTCTGGCACATTCTCGCCAAATTGTGTAACTTCATTCCATTCCATAGGCGCACCTTGATTGAAAGGTTAAAGCAATATAAGCTAAATTCAATTCCTATCCAAGCGAAAGAAAAATGAATATTTTAATATTAGGCGGCGGTGGCCGGGAGCATAGTTTAGCTTGGGCAATCTTGCAAAACCCAAAATGCGATACACTCATTGTGGCACCTGGAAACGCCGGAATAAAACAAATCGCACGGTGTGTCGAAATTGACATTAGCAATTCTACCCAAGTTAAAAACTTAGCAAAAGATGAATCAATTGATCTCGTCATTATTGGTCCCGAAGCACCATTAGCACTTGGCATTGCTGATCAATTAAGAATAAGCGGGGTTAGGGTTTTTGGCCCATCTGCACATGCTGCAAAATTAGAAACTTCAAAAAGCTTTACAAAGGACATTTGCGCGACTGCTAAAATCCCAACGGCCAAATTTGCACATTTTTTTAGTCCCGAGGCTGCGGAAAATTATATACGTTCAAAGACGTACCCAATCGTCATCAAGGCTGATGGATTAGCCGCTGGCAAAGGAGTTGTCGTTGCCTTTGACGAAATAACAGCTCTGCAAGCTATCAATAATCTCTTTGCAGGACAACTGGGCGACGTCAAGAACGGCGTACTCGTTGAAGAATTCATTGACGGAGAGGAAGCCTCACTATTTGTTTTGTGTGATGGGGAAGAGATTCTCCCAATTGGTACTGCACAAGATCACAAAAAGGTTGGAGAAGGTGATATTGGTCTAAATACGGGTGGAATGGGAGCTTATTCCCCTGCTCCCGTGCTAACAGCGGAAATTCAATCGAAAGCAATACAACAAATCATATATCCAACAATCAAAGAAATGAAACAACGCGGGATACCATATCAGGGTGTTCTTTACGCTGGATTGATGATCAATGATGGAACGCCATATCTTATTGAATATAACGTTCGATTTGGAGACCCTGAAGCACAAGTTCTAATGATGCGTTTAGGCGCACAAGCACTCGACTTGATTCAAGCAACTTGCGAAGCAAGATTATCAGAAATGCAGGTCAACTGGGCAAACGATCACGCTATTTGTATCGTTATGGCTACAAAAGGATACCCTCAGAATTTTTGTAAAGGCTCTGAAATTAAAGGACTCGATAAACTATCGCAAACAAGTCATGAAATGTGTTTTCATGCTGGGACAAAAATTGGTAAAAATGGTGCCATAATCGCGAATAGTGGACGTGTGTTGAATGCAACAGCGCGCGGCGCAACTCTGAAAGAAGCGCACAATATTGCTTACTCAATGATAAAAGCTATTGAATGGTCAGAAGGCTTTTATCGCCAAGACATTGGTTGGCGAGCCTTAGATTAAATTAATACCCGAAAAAAATACGTTAACCGCTAAAAATGCTCACAAAATGATCAAGCAACCGAATTGGTAAAAAAGCACTATCAATTAGTTACCCAATACACGATCAGAGAAAATTCAACCCCAATGGCCCTGAAGCACAAAAATATTGAATCAAAATTATAACAATGTTTTTATCATTCAATCGTTCTGAAGATAAAAATTCTTCATTCCAATCAAATTGGTACAAAACACATAAATCTAGATATCCTAACTCTGGGCGAAAAATTTACAATATGAGTAATATTCATTATAGTCATTCCCGCTCACTTTTTTTCATAATGCCCTGCGGATGATTTTTGCGTCCACAAAATATCCACGTACCCAGCAGGCATGACAACTCTCGGATTGAAAAACCCGATGAAAAAAATGACACTGAAGGATGGAAAGGCGAGTGTGAGCACGGG
>JAPORV010000247.1 GCA_026710055.1 Aestuariivita sp. | reverse complement strand
GAACACTCCAAGCCGGTGGCGGGAATGCCGCTTCCTGTTCCATCAGGTTTGTCGCGCCATTGATCCCCCCATTCGCATGACCGATGTGCTGCACGATTGGTCAGCTATCGTGGCGGGACTGGCTGAGCCGAATCGGAAGCGCAGACCGCAGATTGAACGATATGGATGGATGAACTCTGCAAGCAAAACGCAGCTTAAAACGAGTTAACGCTTATGCCCCCCCCCCCCCAATAAACTTCAACTGGTCTATTTCCATTGACGCCACAAGGCCAAACGAAGACTACATTGTAAAATGTTTCGTTGACACTTTAGAGGGAAAAAGATGGATTACTAATATAATGATTTGTGTCGACCGTTAGCATCAAGAAAAATCATCATATTTCTTTCTTTCAAATATTGTTTCTTTGTTCTTCAAAAATCGCTTTAGCAATTGAATGGACATTTGTTCAGATTATGCAAATAGACTTAAAGAGAAAGAATGATACCGCCCGTGACAGGAATTATGTTTCGTCATACCAAATTATCAAAATAAATAACTTATTTGAAATTATAGGGTTGACAATTCTGATTAAATTAGTCAGAATTAAAGTATTAGCGGGATAAATACGACTTACATAAGCCAGAATAGTATTTCACTTTTAGGTGTAGAGATGAAATCTGTTTATGAAGAATCTTCTAGAGTTGCATTAGAATGGCGTCAATTATTGTTAGTTTTTGGTGATCTACGATTACCAAGTTGTTTCAACATAGAAGCATTAATTGATAGAGCGCAAAACATTGAGAAAACCAAAAGAGGTCAGCAATGAAACCGAGTATCGCAACAGATGCAGTGACAAGTTTAGAAGAAACCTTATCGCTTTAGAATGCGAAAGAATTAACCAAAGGCGGACAACTCGCTTAGATTAAACTAGGAAACCAACTCTATACACTCCGAATAACGCGAGCAGGCAAACTAATTTTAACAAAATGAACGTTCAAACAAACATTCGTGGCGCTGCGCCGGTCGGGTATATCGCAGAACTTGATCCTATTGAAGCAGGTGCAGTCATTTATTTGCGATTATGGTGCGCTGGCTCAGAAACTCGGTTGAAAATGATTAGTGACTTTGAAATTGTCCTTGGTCATGAACAAGGTCAGAAAGCCATCAAAGCCTTTGATACACTATACAGTTTATGCGTTCACCATGGTCGACGTCCGTTATTACATCATCAAGTCAATTGTAAATGCCTTGGCGCAGATGAATCATGCTTTGCAAATTTCATCGGTTATGCCAGTGAAGGAAACCGTGAAGATGCGTTGCTCATTGCAACAAATTTAATTCGACCAGGAATGGCCGCCCAACTTGTAAATTTAGCACAAGACTTTGGAATTGCTCTGAGACTAATGACCATCAAACTATCAAATTATCACAATAAAACAACTACCATTCACTAAACTTCTCATAAAATTAATCATTTGCTGTTTAACTCCAAATAATATTTCAATCTAAGTGTCAGTACTTTTTTCAATTATAAAGATACCCTCAGAAAAAATAATTTAACTTCAAAATAATGATTACCTTTGGATTTATATTGATTAACCAATGAATTTATCCATAGCTCTGCAAGCCCAAAGAAAATTCCATTGTACCGAAGGTCAAGTTTTTTCATTTATTTTGTATTAATTTTTGCAAAACTTGTTTTGAAAGTTTTTTTACTTATGATTGTTTGCCAGTGCCAGAAAATTTCAGACCACGACATCCACTATGCCATTGACTGGATGCGCGCATCAGATTCTGAAACTTTGATCACACCCGGAAAGGTGTATCGTGTCTTGGGTAAAGCAGCAGATTGTGGCAGCTGTATGACTCTTTTTCTTGACACAATGCGTAATAATCCTAATTTGGAAATACCTTTAAATTTATGTAATATTAAAAAGATGACAAGAAAGGATGGCAAGCATGCAAGGCAAAAGAAAAGTCATCGACTACCTCAACCGAGCGCTCAGGAGTGAGTTAACTGCAATCAGCCAATACTGGCTACACTACAAACTTCAGGAAGATTGGGGTTTAGGTCACATGGCAAAAAAGAGCCGTGAAGAAAGTATTGAAGAAATGAATCACGCCGATAAATTAATCGAACGAATTATATTTCTAGAAGGCCATCCCAATTTACAAAAACTTGATCCACTAAGAATTGGTCAAACACCCAAAGAAACTTTGGAATGTGATTTAGCAGCAGAACTGGAAGCAAGAACTTTATACAAAGAAGCTCGCGAATGTTGCCAGAAAGAAGGCGATTACGTCACCATGGAATTGTTTGAAGAACTCATCGCGGACGAAGAAGGCCATATTGATTTTCTAGAAACGCAGATTCAATTACATGAACGTGTTGGCGCTCAAAATTTTGCCCAACTCAACGCAACCAATATGACGGAGGCCGAATAAAAATATATTGGGAACTTAATTCATTATTACGGCTAATTACGTTCGAGTTAGCATGCACAATTTTTTTAACCTCGAAGTTATCCCGCTTGACAATCTGAGGACAGTATAATGCAACTAATGTCGTTAATTGCTGATATCTCTTCAAAATATCGAATGCATTTCTAAAATCTGGTTTTAACTGATGCATAATACTTTTATTATACACAAACATTAAATGGAATAGCTTTCATAACTACACGCCCTTTAAATCATCTTAATTTTTTTTACTAGATAGCGGTCAAATTTTCCTGTTTCTTTGGTACTGATATCTCGTTATAATGTTGGCAATTCCGCTTGATGAATTGTGGCACAGATTAATCATCAATTTTTTGTAAAGAACACCACAAAACTCCTCTACGAACGGGGCGAATAGTTACTAACTTTCTGTACTAAATAACAAACCTCGGTGAGGAATCAGTCATTCCTACTAACTCGAATAAACAGTAACAGAAGTCATTCGAATACTAAGCATCTGAAAAAAATAGAAAAAACAGCCCCAAAAATAAAAAATCGTAATTCTGGCGTAAAAGCTTTTCAAAGAGTAATTTTTATCATTCCCTTAACTATATGAAAATAAGAAATAAAATATTCTAGTGAAAATTACTGGCAGGAAATACAAAACATCTATCGCGTCGCACAGTTAACCACATCACTCGACCTTTCTCAGGAACAAAGACACCAGGAATTATCGCGCGAAGAATTGATCCATCACAATCAAGTTGAAATTCAATAAGACTTTCATTTCCCATAAACCTTGCGCGTTCAACAATACCACGAACAGCCATCCCATCACTTTCTGTTGGTACAGGGCCAGTACCATTCCGATCAAAATCCAATCGTACATGTTGAGGCCTAAATACGATTTCAACCTTAGACTTGTCTGGTAGACTGGGCGACGAGAAGCGACCAAAAGAAGTGTTCGCATAAGAACCTTCCACGGTTGCATGCAAGACATTTGTATCACTAAAGAACGCAACTGCTGCGTGATCGACGGGCTTAGTATAAACATGATAAGGTGTACCAATCTGTACAATTCGACCATCTCGCATTAAAGCGATTTTGTCAGCCATGCGCATCGCTTCATCCGGCTCATGTGTGACAAGCAACACCGAGGTCTTTTCTGCTTTTAATAAATCTAGTGTTTGATCACGAATTCCATCTCTTAGGCGATTATCCAATCCCGAAAACGGTTCATCCATAAGCATAATTCGTGGCCTAGGGGCTAGTGCGCGTGCCAATGCTACCCTCTGTTGCTCACCACCCGAAAGTTGATGAGGATAAGAATCAGTGAAATTAAGTAAATCTACTTGTCTCAGTAGTTCAGTAACGCGTGAGCGTTTGTTGTCTATTGGTCCCGACAGCCCGAAAGCGACATTTTCCGCAACACTCAAATGAGGAAAAAGAGCAAAGTCTTGAAACATAAGTCCAATACCTCGCTGTTCTGGAGGACAACTTACTTGATTATCTGAAAGAACTTTTCCATCAACCAAAATTGAGCCTTCATCCTGTTTTTCTATACCAGCAATCATTCGCAATGTTGTCGATTTCCCACAACCGGATGGGCCCAAAAGACAAATCACCTGTTGTGGCATTAACATAAGAGAAAGTCTATCGACAACAGCACGGTTATTGAACCTGCGGACGAGATCAATGACTTCCAGCCTAGGAGGTTTTGACTCCACGCTACAACTCCCATTATTCCGATAAAAATAATCAGATTAAAAACGAGTTATCAAAAGTGTTAAATATTTTCAAGTAAAGTCATTGAACGACTTTCAGATTTTTGACCATGTGGATGTGAGAATTGAATTTCCAAAAGTAAATATGCGTCACGTCAAAATAAATATCATTCAAATTTTGATAATACCATTATCATAAAGTCGAATTCACGCCGCCACCATCTAACAGAATATTTTGCCCAATAATAAAACCCGCATATTCAGAGCATAAAAATGCGCAAGCCGCCCCAAATTCTTCGATCGTTCCATAACGTCTCACCGGAATACTATTTTCTCGACGTTTCCTTGCATCTTCTTTTGTTATACAGTCAGTTTTAGCTGCTAGTACATCCAAAGACACCGCGCGGTCAGTTGCATGAATGCCGGGCAATAAGTTATTAATGGTTACCCCAGAAGGTGCCACTTGTCGGGCAACACCAGCAACAAAACCGGTCAAGCCGAAAATTCTTATTTTGAGTAAAAATACGCGTTTATTGGCTTGTCGGGCAACACCAGCAACAAAACCGGTCAAGCCTGTCCTTGCTGTATTTGACAATCCTAATTGCGCAATAGGCGCCTTAACAGATTGGCTTGTTATATTGATAATACGGCCCCAACGACGTTCCATCATAAAAGGTAACGTTTTTTGCATCATTTGAATTGGTGCTAGCATATTTGCATCAATGGCAGAAATAAAATCATCACGCGACCAATCCTGCCACTGCCCAGCAGGCGGACCGCCTGCATTAGTTACGAGAATATCAATTTGACTCAGTGTTTCTGCGATTTTTTCTTGACCATTTTCTGTTGTAATATCGGTTGCAATGGTATTAACAATAACGTCAAACCTTTTCCTAATTGAATTTGCAGAAAGTTCTAGTATTTCGGCATTCCGAGCATTCATCACAAGATTTACACCCGCTTCAGCTAATGCCAGTGCGCATCCCAATCCCAATCCCTTACTTGAAGCACAAACTAATGCTCGCTTACCAGCAATACCTAAGTTCATGATGTACCTCAAAAGTTCTTTTTCAAATTTTTCTACTATACAACTCTCAATCGGATCATGAAACCACCGATAAGTAATAAAACATAGTTTTCAAAAATTGAACTGACCAACCAAAAGAAATATCAATAAACGAGAACAATTCCACCATTAAGTTGGCTGTATCAAGCGACGGTCATTCCCGCTAACTTTTTTTCATGATTCCGTGCGGGTGATTTTTGCGTCAAAGAAATATCCACGTACCCAGCAGGCATGACAACTCTCGGATTGAAAAACCCGATGAAAAAAATAACACTGAAGGATGGAAAGGCGAGTGTGAGCACGGGGTGGGCGTCAGGGACCACCTGAAAGCTGTGACGTTAACTCAGGTTTCATCA
>JAPORV010000253.1 GCA_026710055.1 Aestuariivita sp. | reverse complement strand
CTTGGCTGAACATCGCTGAAATTGAGATCAATGTGCTCACGCGGCAATGCCTTGCGCGACGCATTCCTGACCGGGAAACGATGGTTCGGGAAGTACGTGCCTGGCAGGATCACCGCAACGCGGCCCAACACTCCGTCAACTGGCGGTTTACAACCGACGGTGCCCGCATCAAACTCAAGTCCCTATACCCATCAATATAATAAAGTTGATATACTAGCATGCCAAAGGTAAACACTACCCACACTCAGAGGTGCGGGCTGCCATTAGGCTATTTTTACGCAGCGCAAGTACTCTTTTTTGGGCACTCAAGTCACCCCGGCGCGCATGACATTCGAGCGTGTCAGTTCTCATATGCAACCGAAAGTATCCTTCCCAGACGACTTGATGACCGGATGGTGCTTAATTTTTGCGGTTGAAACACCCTCCCAGTCGTGCAATCAACAGCACCGCTTCACCGAGTGATAAGTCGTCAGTCTTTAGAGGTTTGTCTGGCGATTCGGAGCTCGGCAATTGGAACCCTCAGTCACTGGCGTCATTGATCAACACCGCAATCTCGGATCTCTCAAACATCTGTCATGCCTTGATTTCAGGGGTGACGCGCCCCAAGCGTATCAACACAGTTGGGCGCTAGGCCATAACGGTAAACATGTTGTGCATAATGAATGCCGAGCGTCCCCGCAGACCCCCTCGTGCGCGAGATGACGCCGAGACGCGAACATTTGCCTTGGGGGGGGGGGTAAAATTTAAGTCAGACCCATCCTGAATCAACAAGGCTGTTTTGCCCCCCAGATACAACAGAGACTCCGCTCGCAATAGGCTGCAAGAATAACCGCCGGGGTGAACGCCTCAGTGTCGGGTCGATCAATCATGCGATCATAGCCCGAGACCGCGGCTTCATCATCAAGGGTGGCAGAAAGGAAGGGACTTGACTGTGCCATGACTTGTATCTTTACCGATTTGACTCACCGCTTTACAAGAGCTTTTGCCAAGGGCGCGGCCCCACATTCATTCTCAACCCACTCCTTTATCGGGAAGCAGCACCGATTTCGGTCGTAGGGGTGGCATAAAATCAGACATCGGGATACCGAGTTGCTACCGCCAATCCCGACACAAAAGCCGCAGCCCTATGCCTTTTTGCTCCGTTGCTTGCTGCGGGTGGGAATGGCGTCCTCTGCTAGAACCCTGACCGACCCAACTTCACCCGCTCGCCGCCAAACTTGTCCCATCATACGACAGGCCGGAAAAGGTCTCACAGAGCAATGGTCGCAACACGTAGCGCACCGCGAAATCTGTCGCAAACAAAACTCCATGGCTTTTGACGCGAGATGCTAACACCGCACATGTGGACGAATGAAAAATCGAAATAGGCCAACAACACGAGATAATCGCAAGCGCTGGCCCATCTTTAACATTTTGCAAAAAAGATCTTTTAAAAACAAATATTTAGAAAACTGTATGGCACTACAAACTTCAAACTTATCTCTATATTTCAATAAGTTAACGGAATCGTAGGTCACTACAACGAGTTTTCAAAAATTGCTTTATTATAACTTATTGAAATTAAAAGAAAAAATATTCCGGTAAATCGCAAAAACAATAAAATTTGATGAATTTTTCGAAAATTTTGTTAAAGATGGGCTGGTGATCTGGATTCCACCCCACCCACGCGGCTTTAAGGCCAGTGCCGGACAGGCGAACACGAAACCTCCCAAAACCCCATGATCCGACGTGATCAGATACCGCCATGGCCACCCGCCATGTTGAACCGCGTCCTGCGAGTATTCATCATGCAAGATGCGCGCCAAGAGACGTGCCTCGGCCTTTGTGTCGACCCATTTGACTGTCAGCCCCCATATTCCATCAACCCGCTGCGGTACCCGCACCGTAGGGGCCACCGGCATTGACAGCATCAAAAGACGTGGGGACGCCAGCTTGCGTTCAATACCCGACGGAAGCGTGATCCGACCCGCGACTTCAAAAGCGCACAAGGCGGCAAGGCGGCCTGAGTCACGAAAGTGACCACGCGCATCAATAAAATCAAAACATTCACGGACAGCGCGTGCAAACACCACGCACCCTGAGGACGCCTCAGGCGATGGCATCTCGGTTCAGATTTGTTGGCCGGCCAGCGAAAATAACGTCTGATAGATCGGTGGAATTGTGGTCATCACAACGCAACTCCCAATCAAACATAAACGATTCGGTCTTTCGTAAACCACTTTCATAGGCTTGTTGAGAGGTAATTCGGGGTAAAGGCAGGTGGCGGGAGTTCTCAAACTCGGAATATGACTCATGGACGCCACATTCATCGTTCGATAAGCAGGCTGCCTGATCAAACATATTTGAAACCGCTACGACCTGTCTGAAAGGCAAGATGAACGAGTGACCAATACACGCAATAAAAAACGACACGAACCTGTTCAAACGAACCGAACCATCTTTTTTTATTGCTCTTTTTTACCCAAAAGATCCAATGCGACATCAACAATCATGTCTTCTTGCCCGCCGACCAGCTTACGACGACCAACTTCACTTAAAATGTCGCGCGTATCTAATCCATATTGTGCTGCGGCCTTTTCCGCATGACGGAGGAAAGATGAATAGACACCCGCATACCCCAAAGTTAAGGTTTCACGATCGACCCGAACCGGACGGTCTTGCAAGGGACGGACTAATTCTTCTGCCGCGTCCTGCAATTTAAATAGATCGCAGTTATGTTTCCAACCATAAAGGTTTGCAACCGCCACGAAGGCTTCGATCGGCGTATTTCCTGCCCCCGCTCCCATGCCAGCGAGCGAAGCATCCACACGCGTGGCACCATGCTCAACTGCAACAACTGAATTCGCCACCGAGAGAGATAGGTTTTCATGCATATGCGCGCCGCGCTGCGTGTCTTCAGACAAAACGGCATCATACGCTATAAAGCGCCTTTTGACACCATCTAGTGTAAGTCTACCACCGGAATCAGTACAATAGACACAATTAGCTCCGTAACTCTCCATCAGCACAGCCTGTTGCGCCAGACTGTCTGAGTTGTTCATGTGCGACATCATTAAAAAACCGGCTACATCCATGCCGAGGTCTCTAGCCGCCTGAATGTGTTGAGCTGACACATCTGCCTCAGTGCAATGAGTTGCGATGCGCACCGATTGAACGCCTAAATCACGCGCTCGCCTAAGATCGTCGATCGTGCCAATGCCAGGCAACAATAACGTGGTTAACTTCGCAGATTTACAAACCTTTGCGGCGGCACTGATCCAAGTAATATCAGTATGTGCTCCGAAACCATAATTAAAACTGGATCCAGTCAGCCCATCACCATGTGCAACTTCGATAGCGTCAACACCTGCCTCATCAAGAGCTTCCGTAATTGCAACTATATGTCCTATATCATACTGATGACGTAACGCATGCATTCCATCACGCAGAGTCACGTCTTGAATATAGAGCTTCACCATTTTTATATGACCTCTTAAACCCAATTTCGCTTGATCGCAAGCCGTTCTGCGGTTTTGAGCGCTGCCGAAGTCATAATATCCAAGTTACCAGCGTAAGCGGGCAGATAATGTGCAGCCCCTTCGACTTCGAGGAAGATCGAAACCTTCAGGCCACTGAATTTGCCGCCCATTTCAGGAATGAAAAGAGGCGCGTTGGTTCCAACATGTTCGAACTGAACTTCCTGCTTTAAGCGATAGCCAGGCACATAGCTTTGCACCTCGCGTACCATATTGTGAATCGATGCCCGAATCTTTTCCTGATCCGCCAACCTACATAAGCAGTAGATTGTATCGCGCATCATTAAAGGCGGCTCGGCCGGATTGAGGATAATAACAGCCTTACCACGTTGTGCTCCGCCAACTTGCTCAATAGCCCGCGCTGTAGTCTCAGTGAACTCATCAATATTGGCGCGCGTCCCAGCACCTGCGGATTTTGACGCAATCGAAGCAACAATTTCGCCATAAATGACGGGAGTGACCCCGTTCACCGCAGCCACCATAGGAATAGTCGCCTGACCACCACATGTTACCATGTTCACATTGGATTCCACCAAATTGGCCTCAATGTTGACTGGCGGTACAGTGTAGGGACCGATCGCCGCCGGTGTTAGGTCAATAACCTGTTTTCCATCCGCTACAAGTGCAACGCTATGCTTTTCATGTATACCAGCCGAGGTCGCGTCAAAAACAACCTGTATGTCTTTATATTCTGGCAATGCCTGCAGACCGGCAAGACCATCGCTCGTTGTTGTCACATCCATTCTTTTGGCGCAAGCCAATCCGTCAGAAGATGAATCAATACCTGCCAAAACATTAATCTCAAGAAGCTGAGATATCCGAATGATCTTAATCATGAGGTCGGTACCAATATTCCCCGAGCCAATGATCGCGCAATTGACTTTATCCATGGGTAATTGCTTTCACTAGTTTTCTTTGGCGTACTCTTTTATTGACCAAAGCTGGTCAATAAAATGATTATAGATAAAACATAAATGATAAGCAATAAGTTGAACGCCAGCACACTGATGAACAGTAAGTTATATCGATTCAAGTGAGGCACTTACAAAAGTCTACATTTAATCGAATTTTTCCTGCTTTCAGGCCTTTGTTGAGAAGTAGAATGGACATGTAGTATCTCTTCATTTACGAAAAAAAGAAACAACCACATAGAAAGGAAATCACGACATGCCCTTATCTTCATACATAGTGTCTGTTATAAAACCCCTAAATTCGCTGATAAAATGTTGAAAATATGTACTTTTCTGATGCGTTCGTTCTGGCGAAGATTTCCGATATTTAGTACAATTTCTTAATATCTTACATGATTTCCATTGAATCAGCCAATCTTCGCTAAATTAAAGAAAAGGCATCCACATATTTCGGTTAAGTCAATACGTTGAGCCACTTGCAAAAATCAGCGGAAATTTTGGATGTGATGGCGGAAGAAGGAAAGATGAGATAATATTTCAGCAATCGCTTGATAAATGCAAGCCCTCAGAAGCCGATTTATTCGACAAAACCAGCTCACATCATCAACATAGTGGGCGTCATGCGAACATCCGCGCAAGCGGAACTCGTGGGCTTGCATGCCCACGCCAAAGATAGAATGAAGGGTGCTGTCATGTGCGCAGTCTGAGCAACTGATCAACAGTCAGGGCGAAAATACCGAAAAATAAATGACACGCAACCTTCGCCGCACCCCGAACCCGGAGATGACGACCCCCATAGCTGTCCTTTAACGCCGCGTTCACCCGCTCAACACGGGAGCGTTGCTTGAACCGCTCTTTGGACGGGTCAACATGACCCGCTGAGCGTCAAGCGAGGGCCTCAAGACGCAGATGCTCTCTCAGGGACGCATTCCGGCGGCGGTTCGGGTCAATGATGGCCACAGGCCCTGATTGAGAAGCATGCTGATGAATCTCCGTACAATCATAGGCAGCATCCATCAGTTCATAACAATAAGAAACCCGACTGGCACTCATCTGTGCCAACGGAATAGCGGCTTGACTGTCATGCAGGGATGCAGAAGACAACAGACAGCTCACCGGGATATCCCCGTCTGCCGCATCAATATGGAGTTTATAGCCATGCCAACTTACTGTATGAC